>CAKOJC010000014.1 GCA_934088535.1 uncultured Bacilli bacterium
AAATGAGTTACATAGAGGAAGAAGAAGTACTAGAACTAGGAGAAACACTATTCTATGATGTATTTAAAAAATATAGTGGAAAAGTTGTTTCACCCAAACCATTTAGAAGAATTAGCTATACAGACTCAATGGAAATGTATGGTACAGATAAACCAGACTTAAGAAACCCACTTATCATTAAAGATATAAGTGATATTCTAAAAGATACTACATTTGGACCATTTAAAAATTCAATAATAAAATCAATAGTAGTTAAAGATATTGGAGATAAATCAAACTCATGGTTTAACGAAGTAGTTGATTATGCTAGTAGTATAGGTATGCCAGGAATAGGCTATTTAACACTAACAAAAGAGCATACATTTAAAGGTCCAATAGATAAATTCTTGACAGACGTTGAAAGAGAAGATTTAATAAAATACTTAGATATGAAAGAAAATGATGTAGTATTCTTTATAGCTAATAAAGTACTAAAAGTAGCTCAAAAGTTCGCAGGACTTATAAGAACAGAACTAGGAAGAAAATTAGATTTAATAGATAAAAATAAAATAGAATTATGTATTATAAATGACTTCCCAATGTTCGAATATGATGATAAAACTAGAAAATATGAGTTCTGTCATAACCCATTTAGTCTTCCTCATAAAGAATTTATAGAGTATAATAAAGATAATGTTGATAAAGTTTTAGCTTATCAATATGACTTCGTTTGTAATGGTAATGAAATGGCGAGTGGAGCTATTAGAAACAGTAACTTAGATTCATTAGTAAAAGGATTTGAAGTAGTTGGGTACACTAAAGAAGAAGTAGAAAAACGTTTTAGTAGTTTATTCACTGCATTTAAATATGGTTGTCCACCTCATGGAGGAATGGCTCTTGGAATAGATAGAATACTAATGATTATTAAAGATGAAACTAACCTAAGAGAAGTACAAGCGTTCCCAGCAAGCACAAGTGGTCAAGACTTAATGATGGGAAGCCCTAGTACTTTAGAACCAAAACAATTAGAAGAATTGGGTATTAAAATAAAGGAGGAATAATAATGAGTAATTTCACAAAAGAAATGATAGATGACTATGCAGATAAATTACTTATTGGTTTAACTGAAGAAGAGAGAACTAATATACAAGAAGAATTTGATGAAATAGAAAAAAACATGGATTTAATAAATAAAATACCAAATATCAAAGATACTGAACCACTTAGTTATCCATTTGAAATGATCCTAGAAGATTTAAGAGATGATGACGAAGTAGGAGAAGAAATTCCAATCGAAGAACTTCTAAGAAACTGTGATCAATATGAAGGCAGAGAAGTAGAAGTACCAAAGGTGGTGGGATAATGATAACTAAAAGTATAAAAGAATTACATGAAGATTTATTAAATAAGAAAGTTACTTCAAGAGAACTTATAGATGAATCTTTAAAGAAATGTCATAGTATACAAGATAAAACTAATGCTTTTGTAACTATAATAGATGATGTGAAAGAAAGCGAAGTAACAGATGAACTAGTAAGTGGAATTCCATATGGTATTAAAGATAACTTTTCTACTAAAGATATACTATCAACTGGAAGTTCTAATACTCTAAGAGATTATGTTCCATTCTTTGATGCAACTGCTGTTGCTAACTTAAAGAAAAAAGGTGCAGTAGGTGTAACAAAAACTGTATTAGATGAACTTGGTATGGGCGGAACTGGAACAACAGGACATACTGGTGTAGTACATAATCCATGGAGTTTAGATAGAATGACAGCAGGTTCATCAGCAGGTAGTGCAGCATCAGTTGCAAGTGGTTGCTATCCATTCGCATTAGGTAGTGATACTGGAGACTCAATTCGTAAACCAGCAGCTTACTGTGGAATAGTAGGATATAAACCAACATATGGAATGATTTCAAGATACGGACTTTTCCCATTTGCATGTTCACTTGATACAATTGGAGTTTTATCAAGAAGTGTAGAAGACGCAGCAATCGCAGTAGATGCTATGAAAGGAATAGATCCTAAAGATATGACATCTTGGGATTCAAGTAATATTGAACTATATAAGAGTTTAAATAAAGATGTAAAAGGTAAAAAATTATTCTATATAAAAGAAATCGTAGACTTAGCTAACTATGAAAATCCAAGTGAAGAATTAAAGAGTCACTTAGAAAACTTTAATAAAACAGTTGAACTTTGTAAGTCTCTAGGTATGACTGTTGATGAAGTATCAATAGATAAAACTCTTTTAGATGCAGTACCAAGTGTATACGTAGTTATATCTTGTGCAGAAGCTACAAGTAACATGTCAAACTTAACAGGTATTAGCTTCGGACCAAGAGGTGAAGGAGATAGTCCTGATGCTATAATGAAAGATCACAGAACTAAAGGATTTTCACCACTTATTAAAAGAAGATTCGTAATTGGTTCATACGTACTACAAAAAGAAAATCAAGAAAAATATTTCATAAATGCTAAAAGAGTAAGAAGATTAATAGTAGACAAAATGAATGAATTATTTGAAACTTATGATGGACTTATCCTTCCAGTTGGAAGTGGACCTGCTAAATTTATAGAAGGTAGCAAAAATGCATTATCAAGTTCAAATAATGTTTTAGAAGATCACTTACAAATAGGTAACTTTGGTGGTTTCCCATCAATTACTATTCCAAATGGATTTGTAAGTAACTTACCAGTAGGAGTAAACATAACTGGAAAAGTAAAAGACGATATAAATGTTTTAAATATTGCATACGCTCTAGAAAGCAAAATGGAATATAAAAATCAAATAGCAAAGGAGGTACTATAATGGCATATAAAGCAGTAATAGGTTTAGAATTCCACTGTGAAATGAAATCTAATACAAAAGTATTCTCTAATGCAAGAAATAGCTTCTCAAAAGTAGCTAATGAAAACGTAGTACCACTAGATATGGCTTTTCCAGGAACATTACCAGTAGTAAACAAAACATGTGTTAAAAAAGCATTAATGATGTCAATGATACTTAATTGTAAACAACCAGAATTTATGGAATTTGATAGAAAAAATTATTACTATCCAGATCTACCTAAAGGATATCAATTAACACAATTTTTTAATCCAGTAGGCGTAGATGGAAAAATAGAAATAGATGTAAATGGTACTAAAAAAGAAGTACTAATTCATGATATACACTTAGAAGAAGATGCAGCTTCACTTGATCACTACTATAATACTTCAACAATAGATTATAATAGAGCAGGCGTACCTCTTCTAGAATTAGTAACAGAACCATGTCTTTATTCAGCAGATGAAGCACTAGCTTTCTTAGAACACATTAAAAGTATTTATGAATACACTGATATTTCAGAATGTGATACTAAAAAAGGACAAATAAGAGCTGATGTAAACGTATCAATAATGGATGAAGACGCTACAGAATTTGGTACTAAAGTAGAAGTTAAAAACGTAAATAGTTTCGACGCTATTAGAAAAACTATTAATTATGAAATTAAAAGACAAAGTGAATTAAAAGATGCTGGACGTTATGATGAAGTAGTTCAAGAAACAAGAAGATGGGATGATGAATCAGGAACTACTATTCATATGAGAAGTAAAGCAGACGCAATAGATTATAAATATTTCACAGAACCAAACATTCCAAAATTTAGAATTACTAAAGAGTTACTTGATGAAATAAGAAGTAAAATTCCAGTACTTGCATACGAAAGAAAAGAAAAATATATAAATGAATATGGACTTTCTGAATATGATGCTGGAGTACTTACTAAAGATAAAAAAATATCAGATTATTTCGAAGAATGCGTTAGACTTAAATGTGATCCAAAGAGTGCTTGTAACTGGATTACAACTAGAGTTTTAGGAGAATTAAATAAGAGTGAAGAAAACACAATAGATGACTTATTCATAAGACCAAACATGATAGTAGAACTAGTATCACTAGTTAATAATAAGAAAATATCATCAGACCAAGCTAAGAAAGTATTTACTAAAATGCTAGAAGAAAAACTTACTCCAAAAGAAATAGTGAAGAAATACGATATGGAAGTTATAGAAGACTCAGATCTTATTGAATCATTAGTTGATGAAGTAATAAGTGAAAACGCTAAAGCTATAGAAGACTATCATAATGGTAGAACTAATATGTTAGATTATCTAGTTGGACAAGTAATGAAAAAATCAAAAGGAAAAGCTAATCCAGTAGAAGCAAAATCTAAAATGTTAAAACGTATTAGCTAACATAAAATGTCTATTCGTAGACATTTTTATTTATACAAAAATTGATAAATAATACAAATGATGTTAAAATATCAATAGAAAAATGGAGGCTGTTATGAAAGATAAAAAACTTACTAAAGAAGAGTTAAATAAAATTATAAAAGAAAGTGCTGATGAATTTTCAAAAGAAGTTATCAAAGAATCAGAAAATATAAGCGAAGAAGAAAACAAAGAAATTGATAGAATTTTAGCAATTAAAGATTCTACAGAAAGAATAAAAGAATTGCAAAAACTATATCCAAATGTAAAAGGTATAGGAAATTGTCAATAATAAATATAGAAACAAGTAATTACTTGTTTTTATTATACAAAAATGTAAATATATTTAAGAAAGTATAATAATTGAAAATATACGTGATATAATTAAATTGGAGAATGAGTATGAAAAGATTTTTAAGAAGTTTTATTATTTTTATCGTATTAACTTTAATAGTTGGAGGACTTGCATACTATTTTAATTTAAATGAAAGAATTGAAAAAATGATTTCAAAGATTAGTATTAATATTGGAACAATATATGTAGAAAAGCCTAAAGTAAAGATTATTGATGAAACGAGTAAATCTAGACCAATTGCAGTTTCAATTAATAATAATCATGCTGCTTGGCCACATGCAGGGCTTCAAGATGCATATTTAGGATATGAACTTATCGCAGAAGGTGGTATCACAAGATTGGTTGCATTATTTAAAGATCAAAACACTGATAAGATTGGTTCTGTAAGAAGTGCTAGACACTATTTCTTAGATTATGTTATGGAAAATGATGCTATATTTGTTCATTATGGACAATCACCTCAAGCAAAGTCAGATTTGGCATCCTTAGGCATAAATAATGTTAATGGAATGTACGATGCAAAAGGATTCTTTAGAGACAAAACATTAAATAGAGCTTGGGAACATACAGCATTCACATCAATGAGTAGAATAAATGAAGTAGTAAAATCAAAGAACTATAGAACTACAACAGAAACACAATTATTAAAATATAGTCCTATCAAAGTAGACCATTCTAAAGATGAAACATTAAAGACTGCTAATAAAGTATCTATCAAATACTCAAATTATCAAACAACTTCATATGAATATGATCCTGAAAACATGAATTATAAAATGTTTATGGGAGGAGAAGCACATACTGATTTAGTTACTAAAAAACAATATACTGTTAAAAATATAATAACATATCAAGTAAAAAATACTTCATTAGGAGACAGCAAAGGAAGACAAGATTTAGATAATGTAGGTACTGGTGAAGGATATTATATTTCTAATGGTGAAGCCATTAAAATTAAATGGAGTAAATCTAGTAGAGATGCTAAAACAAAATATACATTAATGGATGGAACTGAACTTGTTGTTAATGATGGAAATACTTGGATACACATTCAACCAAAAGGCGAAACATTAAAAATAGAATAAAATTTATATGTAAGAATATAATTTAATAAAAAATATTGAAATATTATTTTAATAATGTTAGAATAATATTGATAAGAATAAGGAGGACCCATGGATAATATACTTAGTTTTTTAGCGGATAATTATAAATGGTTTATGTTAGCAGCAGTAATTTTACTGTTTGCATTAATTGGTTTCATTGTAGATGGAAAGAAGAAAAAGAAAAGTAGCGAGGTAGTACCTGTACCTAATGCAGATGCTCAAGCTCAAGCTGCAGCAGGAGTAGCACCAACAAGTGTTGCAAATCCTGAACCGGTAGCTCCAGCCCCAGCACCAGCTCCAACTAATGAACCACAAGGATTAGTTATTGAAGAACCTTCATTAAATAATGTTGAAGCAACTAGTCAAGAGGTTAATATTGGCGAAGAAGAAGGAAGTATTTTTGGAACTCCAGAAATGCAAGCACCTGCAGCAGTTGAAACAACAGCTGAAGATCCAGCAGTTACAGATGCCCCAACTTTAATTATAGAAGATAAAGAAGAGGCAGTACCTGAAATGACTGCTTCAGTTCAAAGTGAACCAACGCTTGTTGCTACACCAGAAGTTGCAGTTAGCGAACCAGCTATGGCTCCAGCAGAACCAACACCAGTTGCTGAGCCAGCACCAGTAATGGCACCAACTGCTTCAGAAACTCCTGTAGCTGTTGCACCAGAAGCACCAAGTGTTCCTGTAACTCCAGTTGCACCTGAAACACCTAGTGCACCAACAACACCAGTTCAACAATAAAGAAATAACTGAAAATTAAAGTTTTCAGTTTTTTATTTGCCATAATACTTGAAATTTATAAATTATTTTGATAAAATCTAATACATTGAAAGACGAGTAGAATAAAAATACTTTATAGAGAGTTAGTGTTTGGTGAAAACTAATAAGTACTATATTTGAAGCTACTTTCACTTATGAGTTAACAGCTCACGTGGAAATACGTTACATTAATTAAGTTAATTAAAGGATGGTACCGTCTATATGACTCCTTGTGTGCCATCCTTTTTTATTTTAGGGAGGAAATTATGAATATTAAAGATTTGTACATTGATTTTTTTGTAAGTAAAGGACATAAACAAATACCTAGTGCTCCAGTAGTACCAGAAAATGACCCAAGTGTTTTATTTAATACAGCTGGTATGCAACCTCTAATACCATATCTTATGGGACAAACTCATCCATATGGTACAAGACTTTGTGATTATCAAAAATGTATTAGAACAAACGATCTAGATAATATCGGAGACACATATCATCATACATTTTTTGAAATGTTAGGTAACTGGTCATTAGGAGATTATTTTAAAAATGAAGCTATTGAATGGAGTTTTGAATTTTTAACAAAAGTATTAAATATTCCAGTTGAAAGATTAGCAGTAACTGTATATGCAGGTAGTGGCAACATTCCATTTGATGAAACTTCTTATAATAAATGGTTAAGCTTAGGTATTAAAAAGGAAAGAATAGCTAAAACCGTAGATGATAACTTCTGGATAGCAGGAGAAGCAGGTCCATGCGGACCAGACTCAGAAATGTTCTACTGGAGAAGTAATGAACCAATTCCTGAAATATTTGATACTGAAGATGAAAGATGGGTAGAAATCTGGAATGATGTATTTATGCAATACAATAAGGCAGGAGATGGAACTATAACAGAACTACCTAAAAAGAACGTAGATACAGGTATGGGAGTAGAAAGAGTAACTGCAATTCTAGAGGGAGTAAATGATAACTACCTATCAAGTATTTTTAAAGATGTAATAGAACTTATATCTAAAATAAGTAATTTACCATATGAAGGTAATGAACAAAGCATGAGAATAATAGCTGATCACTTAAGAACAAGTGTATTTATAAGTGCAGACTATGCAGGAGTAAAACCAAGTAATGTAGGCCAAGGATATATCCTAAGAAGACTTATTAGACGTACAATAAGACATGCTAAAAAATTAGGAATAGATATTTCAAGCGATTGGGAACAAGAAATAGCAAAACTAATTATATCTAAATATGAAAAATATTATTCTGAATTAAAAGATAATAAAAATACTGTTTTAGAAGTATTAAAAAATGAAAAAGAAAAGTTTAATAGAACTTTAGAAAAAGGCTTAAGAGAATTTGAAAAAGTAACAAAAGATAATAAGGATATAGATGCAACTACAGCATTTAGACTTTATGATACTTACGGTTTTCCAATTGAATTAACAGTTGAACTAGCTAATGAAAGAAATATTAATGTTGATGAAGAAGGATTCAAAGAAAAATTCAAAGCTCATCAAGAACTATCAAGAACTGCATCTGCTGGTCAATTCAAAGGTGGACTTAGTGGTAACAATGAAATAGAAACTAAATATCATACTGCAACACACCTTCTAAACGCAGCACTAAAAGTAGTTGTTAACAAAGATGTTCATCAAAAAGGTAGCAATATAACTGATGAAAGAATGAGATTTGACTTTAGCTGTGATCATAAACTAAGTGATGAAGAAAAACAAAAAACCGAGGATTTAGTTAATGAATGGATTAAAGAAGGATTACCAATAACTGTAGAAGAAATGAGCAAAGAAGATGCTATTAAATCAGGTGCAGAATGCATGTTTATAGAAAAATACCCTGATATTGTTACAGTTTATACAATTGGAGATAATATTTCTAAAGAACTTTGTGGAGGTCCACATGTTAAAAATACAAACGAACTTGGACATTTCAAAATAGTAAAAGAAGAAGCATCTTCTTCTGGAGTAAGAAGAATAAAAGCAATATTAGAATAAGTACTTAGTTACTTTTTCTTTTTTATAAAAATTGTTATAATACAGCCAAGGAGCAATAGATGATTAAAGATTTATGTTTTGAAATAATTCAAAAATGTCCTAACGAATGTATATTTTGTTCATCACTAGCAAGTATAAATAAAGTAACAATTATAAAATTTGATACATTTAAAAAAACTTTGGATTATATATTATCAAAAAGTGGAGTGGAAGAATTATCATTTTCAGGTGGAGAACCATTTTTAAACCCTGATTTATTCAAAATGATAGAATACGCAAAAAGCAAGGGCATTAGAGTTGTTTTATTTACTAGCGGAGTCAAATGTGCACATAAATTAACTGAAGAAGAATTAAATTTAATGATGGAAAGCGATATAAAAAGATTTGATCCAAGTGAAGAAGATAAAGAAAATATTAAAAGAAAATTACAAAAAATATATGAAATGATATACAAAAGGGAATATACAAGTATATCAAAGAGCGAATTAGAAGCATTGAAAAACTTAGGTTTAGATAAAATAGTATTTGATTATCAAGGCTCAAATAGAGAAGAATATAATTTATTGATGGGTAAAGATAATTTTTGTGAAGTATCAACATCAATAATAAGGGCTTGCGAAGTAGGTATAGAAACAGATATACACTTTGTACCCATGAAATGCAACTATAAATCTTTACTCAATATAGTGGAATTATTAAATATAGCAGGGGTTAAAAACCTAAGTTTATTAAACTTTGTACCTCAAGGAAGAGGAAAAGTTAATGAATCTAAACTTAAAATGAGCAAAGAGGACTTTGAAGAATTTAAAAAGATAGTTAAGGAAGCTAATGAAAGATTTAATGGTAAAATCAGAATAGGAATACCTCTTGATAGCAGCAATTCTCATAAATGTACAGCAGGTTTAAGCAAACTAGTTATTAAATATGATGGAACTATACTGCCATGCCCAGCCTTCAAAGAGTATGATAGTGAAATACTAAGAAAAAATGGATTTAGAGTATTAAATATTTATGAAAATTTAGAAGAGCTTGAAATTCATGAGGGAACGAGAAACTATCCTTTATGTAAAAAACTATATAATTTTATTGGCAATATATAAAAATGATGATACAATTTTTTTAAGAATAGGAGAATTTATGAAAAAGAAAATATTTTTAGTAATTGTACTGATGACTTCACTTTTGTTACTAACAGGTTGTGGTAAGAAAGCGTTAACTATAGAAGAATTTACTTCATCATTTGATACAAATAAATACACAGTAGATGAGTATGAAAATGGTCAAATAGATACAATTATAGATGGCTTAGAAAGAGGAGCATACATAACAAATGGCTCATATAGTATTGATTTCTATATTCTAGAAAATACCACTAAAGCAGAAGAATTATTTAAAGATGAAAAAGAGACATTCAAAGCGAATAAAGATGGAAAAACATTAGAAAACTCAATAAAATCAGGTAACTTCGAAACATATGAATTAACTACTTATCTTATGTATATGTATACTTGTAGAGTAGATAACACACTTTTATATGTCAGTGCTAACGTAGAAGATAAAGAAGAAATAAAAAGTTTAATAAAAAATCTTGGATATTAAAAAATAGCCATATTCATAAGAATATGGTTTTAATATGAAAATATGTTATAATTTAAGAGGTGAAGAAAATGAATATATATGATTTTACTTTAGAAGAACTTGAAAATTACTTAGTAGAAAATGGTTTTAAAAAATACAATGCTACTCAAGTTTTCGAAGGAATATATAAAAAAAGAGTTAATTCTTTTAATGAGATAACTAATATAAGTAAAGAGTTAAAAACTTTCTTAAATAATAATTTTGAAATTAAATATTTAAAAGTTTTAGATGAGTTAAAAAGCGAAGACACAAATAAATATTTACTTGAAGTAAAAGATTCAAGTATTGAAGTAGTACTAATGAAACATAATTATGGAAATAGCATATGCATAAGTACACAAATTGGATGCAATATGGCTTGTGCTTTTTGTGAAAGTGGTAAACTAAAAAAATTTAGAAACTTAACTACAGCAGAGATAATATTAGAAGTTTTAACTATAGAAAAACTAGAAAATATTAAAGTAGATAATATTGTTGTAATGGGAATAGGTGAACCATTCGATAACTTTACAAACTTAGTAAAAGCTATCAAGATATTAAATTGTCCAAAAGGAATTGATTTAGGTTCTAGAAGAATTACAGTAAGTACTTGTGGAATAGTACCAAAAATAAAAGAATTTGCTGACTTAGATACACAAGTAAATTTAGCGATAAGTTTGCATGCTCCAAACCAGGAAATCAGAGAAACTCTAATGCCAATTAGTAAAGCCTATAAGATGGACGAATTAATGTCTGCAGTAGATTACTATATTTCTAAGACTAATAGAAAAGTAACAATGGAATATATTTTATTAGAAGGAATTAACGATAGTATAGAAAATGCTAAAGAATTAGCTAATCTCTTAAAAGGTAAACTTGTTTATGTAAATCTAATACCATATAATAGTACAAGTAGTAATTTTAAAAGAAGCTCAAAAGAAAGAATAAATGCATTCTATGATGAACTAGTAAAACATAAAATTAATGTTCAAATGAGAAGAGAAATGGGAAAAGGTATTAAAGGAGCTTGTGGCCAATTAAAAGCAAGCCATGAAAGCAATAATATATAAGAGAGGAATATAAAGTGTTTAAAGAAATTAAAAAAATTAGTGTTGATTCAAATCAAATAAAAAATCAAATAGAACTGGCAAGAATAGCTAGAAATAGTAAAATTGATAGATCAGAAACATGCTTTGCTGGAAGCAGTAGACAAACAGTCGAAGAATATTTAAAAGGTAAAGAAAGAGCAAAAGTTCTTTCAAAAAAATGGTTTTAAAAATTATAAAATAAGATATCTAATTTACAATGAAAAGTAGTAATGACTTTAAAATGAAAAAAAATTATGATATACTTAAATCAAATAATGTAAATATAGCGATAAGTGAGGTAAAACTATAAATTTATCAGCTACTTATAACAATCAATGACAAATATTTTTTGTCTAAAAAGTAATAAATAATTTACATTAAAAAAGAAGGTGAAAAATGAAGACTTGTTATCAAACAGACCCAGGAAAAGTAAGAAGTCATAACGAAGACTCAGTAACAATAATTAAAAATATGAGTGATGAGTATTTGTTAGTAGTAGCTGATGGAATGGGTGGACATAAAGCTGGAGAAGTTGCAAGCTCTTTAGTGGTAACTGAACTTGGTAAAAGATTCGCTGAACTATCAAGTATAGGCACTAAAGAAGAAGCAGTAATTTGGCTAAAAGAAATAATAGATGAAGTAAATGTTAAAATACTTAAATATTCTGAAGAACATATAGATGCCAGCGGTCTTGGAACAACTTGTGTATGCTCAATACTAACTAAAGAATTCTTACTATTTGGAAATGTAGGAGATTCAAGTGGCTTTGTATATAAAAAAGGCAAACTTTACAAGGTTACTAAAGATCATACACTAGTAAACATCTTACTAGAAAATGGAGAACTTACTGAAAGTGCAGCAAAAAATCATCCACAAAAAAATGTACTTATGAAAGCATTAGGCGCAGCAGAAACTATAGAAATGGATATTTTTGATGTAGAACGTACAGTAGATGGTATTTTCTTATGTAGTGATGGACTTACTAATATGTTAACAGTAGAACAAATGGAAAAAGTATTAAATGATAAAGAATTAGATATAGAGGAGCAAGTAGATAAATTAATTATGAAAGCTAATACTCGTGGGGGAAATGATAATATTACAATTGCTTATGCAAGAATGAGTGGTGAATAGTGTGATAGTCAAAGGTTCAAAAATTAACGATAGATATCAAATTATCAAAACACTTGGTGAAGGTGGGATGGCTAACGTATATTTAGCTCATGACACTATACTTGATAGAAATGTTGCTGTCAAAGTACTAAGAGGAGATTTAGCAAACGATGAAAAATTCGTTCGTAGATTTCAAAGAGAAGCACTTTCTGCATCAAGTTTAAGTCATCCAAATATTGTGGAAATGTATGATGTTGGAGAAGATGATGGCCAATATTATATAGTAATGGAATATGTAGATGGAATGACTTTAAAACAAGTTTTAAAGAAAAGAGGACATCTCTCTGTTACAGAGGTTATAGATATAATGTTACAAGTAACAGATGGTATGGCACATGCACATGATGCTTATATTATTCATAGGGATATAAAACCTCAAAATATAATGATACTTTCAAATGGTATGATAAAAATAACTGACTTCGGAGTAGCAACAGCCCTAAACTCAACACAGTTAACTCAAACAAACTCAGTTATGGGAACAGTACATTATCTACCACCAGAACAAGCTAATGGAAAAGGTTCAACTATAAGAAGTGATATCTACTCAATGGGAATAATGATGTATGAGCTTCTAACTGGATTGGTTCCATATAAAGGAGATAATGCTGTAGAAATAGCTCTAAAGCATCTAAAAGAACCACTACCTAGTGTAAGAAAATTTAATAGTAGCATACCTCAATCAATAGAAAATGTTATTATTAAAGCAACAGCTAAAAATCCCAAAAATAGATATACTGATGCAAGAGCTATGCATGAAGATTTAAAAACAGCATTAGATGAGTCAAGACAAAATGAAAAAAGATATGTTTACCCATATCCAGAAAATGACTTAGAAGAAACAAAAGTATTAGATAAAGAACTAGAACCATTAAAGAAAGAGACACCTAAAAAGAAAAAAACAACAAAAGTAGAAGATGAAGAAGATTTCTTAGATGAAAAGAAAAAAGGCAATAAAACTTTAATAGTAATTGCTAGTATCTTCACAGCACTAGTTCTAACAGTTACAATAGGTATGACTTTTTACTTTGAAAAAACTAAAGTAAAAAATGTTACTATACCAGATGTATCTAACAAAGAACCAGTAGATGCAGCAAATGAACTTACTGACTTAGGATTTGATGTAGATACTGAATATAAATATGAACCAAGTGATACAATAGAAAAAGGAAAAGTTGTTAAGACTAGTCCAGAGATAGGTTCTAAAAGAAAAACTGGTACAAAGATAATAATCTATATTTCTTCAGGATCAGCAGTTTACATAGTAGAAGATTTTACTGGCAAAAATTATTTAGAAGCAAAAGGCAAAATTGAAGCACAATGTGAATGTAATGTAACAGTAGAAGAAGAAATAGTAAGTGAAGACAAAAAAGTAAAAGAAGAAACAGTTTTAAGAACTGAACCAGCATCAGGAGAATCAAGTAAACTTGGTAGTCAAATTAAGATTTATATACCAAAAGTAGAATATAAGTATCCTGATTTTACTAAAGGCTATACAATTGAACAAGTAGAAGAATTCGCAAGTAAACATGAATTACAACTTGAATATAAATACCAAGAAAGTACTACAGTAGAAGAAGGAACAATAATAAGACAAAGTAGGGCAGCTTCATCAGTAGTAACACCAGGTGCAACACTAGTAATAACAATAGCAAAAGCTCCAGATGTTGTACAACCTGAACCAGAACCTGACCCAGACACTGAAACAGGGGAATAATATGAGAGGTAAAATAATATGTATTAATAAATTTATACATAGAGTATTATTAGAAAACAATACAATAATAGACACTAGAACTAGAGGGAAACTACGTAATCAAAAAGTTTCCCCAGTTGTAGGTGATAATGTAATTGTAGATGTAACTAATAAAACAATAGAAAAAGTCGAGCCAAGAAAGAATTACCTGGAAAGACCACTTATTGCAAATATAGATAAACTTCTAATTGTAATGAGTACATCTATTCCAGTTTTTTCTGATTATCTAATAGATAAATTCTTACTAATCGCAAACTATAATAATATAGAACCAATAATTATAATAACAAAGACAGATATGATTACTTTAAAAGAAAAAGCAGAAGTAAGAAAATATATGAATTACTATAGAAAACTAGGTATAAAAGTATATATTAATACAAGTATATCTAAAATAAAAAAAGAATTTAAAAACTCAACAGTAGCTCTTTGTGGACAAACTGGAAGTGGAAAGTCATCGCTATTAAATAGAGTTGATGCATCGCTAAAACTAAAAACTGGAGAAGTGTCTCTTTCACTTGGAAGAGGTAAACATACTACAAGATTAGTAGAACTTTTAGAGGTGAATGATGGACTAATCGCAGATACACCTGGATTTAGTTCACTTGAAATAAATATTCCATCAAAAGAGATAAAAAAATACTATACTGATTTCAATAAGCCATGTAAGTACAGAACATGTACTCATGAAAAAGAAGATGGATGTGAAATAATAAAACTAGTTGAGAATGGTAAAATTCCAAGATGGAGATATGATAATTATTTAAAATTTATGGAGGAAACAAAATATGAAAGTAAGCGTTTCAATACTATCAAGTAGTATAAAACCACAAGATATAGTAAAAAAGCTAGATAATACAAAAGCAGACTTTATACATGTAGATATAATGGATGGAAAATTCGTAGAAAATAAAACATGGACTATTAGTGAAGTAAAGAAAATAGTAAGTTATTCTCATCTTCCATTAGATGTTCATTTAATGGTAGAAAATCCTTCCAAATATATAGAAGACTACGCATTATTAAATACAAGTTATATAACATTTCATTATGAAGCAGTAAAAGATATAGATAAAACGATTAATGAAATTAAAAATTATGGATTAAAAGTAGGTATAGCTATAAATCCAGAAACTGATGAAAAAGTACTTTATCCATATCTAACTAAAATAGATCAAGTATTAGTAATGAGCGTACACCCAGGCAAAAGTGGTCAATCTTTTATAGATAACACACCTAATAAAATAGAAAATCTAAAACAAGAAATTATTAATCAAAATGCTAAAACTATTATTTCAGTAGATGGTGGTATAAATGATGAAACTGGTAAACTTTGTGTAGATAAAGGTGTAGATATGTTAGTATCAGCTTCATATATTCACAAAGATATAATAAACAATATAAATACATTAAAAAACTTATAAATAGTGTTTCATATGTCCAATTGACTATGAAACTTTTTTATTATATAATTTTTAATGAAGAATAGGTGACAATATGTACATAGATAAAATGATTAAAAAGGAAGTTGCAACGCTACTTACTTCAGTAGGACTTTTATTAATAATTTTTATAGGTGTATCTTATGCATCTTTCTTTAAATTGGCTGAAGGAAAAGAAAATGTGGTTGAAACAGGTGACTTAGCTATATCATTTTGTAGCGATTCAACTTGTGATACTACTTATGAAAATATAGGACAAATTATTGGTACTACTAAGAAAGATGGTGCGTCCACTCCAGTTCCTATTTATCCTTATCCAAATGGTGGAACATATTCAGAATCAACACCATATGTCTTTAAAATTGAAAATACAGGTACAATGCCAGCAACTATTACAATAAAATTAAAAGAAGATTCAGATTTTTTACCAACTGGAAATATTGCCGAATATAAAAGACTAACAGAATTATATTCAAACCATTTAAAAGTTGCTTTAAGAAAAAGAGTATTAGTTGAAGGCACAAATTATGAACTTGGAGATGTTAATTTAGATGGTGTTGTTAATACAAAAGATGCTATGCTAATTATGAACTTTTTAGGTGGCAATGCATCTCTTACTGAAGAACAAAAGAAATTGGCAGATACCAATCAAGATGGAACAATTAGTTATATCGATGCGATGACAATAACAAATATGCTTGAAGTAGTAGATGACTCTCTTGAAGGAACGCACATAAATTCTTTTAGCGAACTAACTAATAATATTATATATACCGGTGATAAAATAGATTCAGGAGAAAGTGCAACATATCTTCTATGGCTATATTTAGATGAAACAACACCTAATCAAGCACAAAAAACATATTTTGTAGGAAATTTAGATATAGAAGGAGAATATATACCTGAAGACTTACCATTTAGTTTAGCTTCATGGCAAACAATTATATCTAATGTTAAATCAGGTAAATCAGATATTTACAAAGTAGGTGAAACAAAAGTAGTAGATTTAGGATCCTTAGGAAAGCACAATGTTAGAATTGCTAATAATTCAACACCAAGTAAATGTAATGAATCAGGATTCTCTCAAACCGCTTGTGGTTTTGTTGTTGAATTTGAAGATATGATTGCTATGAGATCAATGAACAGTACAGCAACCAACATAGGTGGTTGGCCTGATAGTGCAATTAGAACTTATATAAATACTACTGTTTGTAATAGTCTCCCTTCTGACTTAAAAGCAGGAATTATAGATACAAAAGTAATATCAAGTCATGGAAAAAATGAAACAAGTAATTTAACTTCTACGGATAAATTGTATTTATTAGCTCCAAGAGAAATATATTCAAATTACTCTAATAGTACTTATGATAGTGCAATATCAACAACTAGACAACTTGACTATTATGCATCATTAAATATAACGATGAGCAGTTATCATGGAGCAGGTAAAAAATTTAAAGGAAATAATACTTGGGGTTGGCTAAGATCTGCAGTAGCCAATGGTACAACTTCATTTTGCAGTATTGGAGCAAGTGGGGATGGAGGAACCGGAGAAGCAAACTCAGGAAGAGGTATTAGTCCAGCATTTAGAATAGGTTAAAATAATTAGTATAAAAATACTAATTATTTTTTTATAAAAATCTTAAAAAAAGAAGTGTTTTAGTATTTTATGCCTAACTATAATAATAGGAGGGTTAAAATGTTAAACAAAAAACTAATAGTTAGACAAAATGGTTTAAAAGATTGTGGACCTTCATGCTTACTTTCGATAATGAAATATTATGGATGTGAAGCATCACATGAAGAAGTCACATTCACTCTGAAAACAGATATAGATGGATCTAATGCATACAATATAATTAATGGTAGTAAAAATTATGGCTTTGACGGCTATGGTATACACTATACATATGAAGAAATTATCAATAATGAAATATCTTTCCCTATAATTTGTCATATAATTAAAAACAATATGTACCACTTTATAGTAGTCTACAAAGTAAATAAAAATACTCTTACAATAATGGATCCATCCACAAATGTAACTAAAATTTCATTTGAAGAATTTAAGAGTATGTATCAGAGTACATCATTAGTAATATATCCTATTAAAAAGGTGAATAATTTAAGAAGCAAAAATAAGTTATTAGAAATCATTTATTCATACCTCAAACTAGAAAAATTCACCATATATAAATTAATAATTATATCGATACTTTTAATAATTGTAAGTATACTTCTTAACTATTATTCACTTATAGTAATAGATTATGTATTACCAAATTATAATATAAACATTTTAATAAAATTAACTATTATGTTTTTAGTAACATCTATATTTAAAAGCATTATTAATTATATAAGGGGTAAATTAATAATAGATATAAATTCTAAAATATCTATAAGCCTAAACAATGATGTTATAAGAAAACTATTTAACCTTCCATATCAATTCTTCAAAAACAAATCTACTCCAGAAGTAATATCTAGAATAAACGATTTAAAAGATTTTCAAGACTCATTGACAGAAATAATAATAAATATATCTACAAATATATTATTAGTCTTAATAAGCATGATTTTGTTGTTAAAAATAAATATAAAACTATTTATAATTTATCTACTAGAAATATTAATTTATATATTAATATTAATAATATATAAAAGAAATAACAATAAAAATATAGATAATATATTAATAAATGAATCTAACTATAATAAAACATTAAATGAAAATATATACAGTTATGAAATAAATAGAAATCTAAATTTAAAAACACAAACTCTTAAAAAAATAGAAATATCAAATATAAAGAATATTTTTTACCATAAAATGTATGAAGCCTCACTAAACACACAACTTTTTATAAAAGAATTAACAACAAATGTAACATATATATTTTCTATATTTATAAGTTCAATATTCATTCATAAAAATATAATATCTATTGGTAATTTTCTATTATTTAATTCATTAATTTATTATTTTACAGACCCTTTAAAAAGTATATTAGATTTAGAACCAAATATTAATTATATAAAGAATGTATATAGAAGAATTAATGATTTATTACTAGTAACTACTAAAGAAGACTTAGCTACTAATAAATTTATTGATGGTGATATTGTTATTAAAGATTTAAGTTATAATAATTCTTTAATTCCTTTATTTGAAAATGTATCACTTAAAATAAAATATGGTAGTAAATTCTTACTTTATGGTGAAAGTGGTAGTGGAAAAAGTACAATTATTAAAATATTATTAAAGTATATAGAAGACTATAATGGTGAAATATTAATTGATAATAAGAATATTAAAGATATTAATTCAAATATCATTTCTAATAGTATTACATATGTATCACAAAATAATTTTTTATTAAATGATACTTTAAAAAATAATATTATTTATGATAGAAGAATAAAAGAAGAAGATTATGAAAATGCTATTAAGTTATGTAATTTAGAAGTACTTAGAAATAGTAACAAATTAAGAAATAATATGATTATTGAAGAAAATGGTTTTAATATATCAGGTGGAGAAAGACAAAAAATTGTTTTAGCAAGAAGTATTTTAAAGGATAGTGAATTTATTATTTTAGATGAAGCTTTAAGCGAAGTAGGTGTTAATGAAGAAAAAGAAATAATTAAAAATTTATTTAGTTATTTCAAAAGTAAAACAATAATTTATATTAGTCATAAAGAAGAAATAATTTCTATGTTTAAAGACAAATATAAATTAGAAAGGAGTAAGGCTTGATGAATCAAGAAGAATTAATGAATATCAAAGGAGGAACAAATTGGGTAGCAATTGGAGTTGGATCAACATTAGTCTCATTTCTAATAGGATTGTTAGATGGTTACATAAGACCTTTAAAATGTAATAAATGGAAGTAGAAGAACTAATAACTATCAAAGCAGGATCAGTTTCAGGTACTATTATTAATGCTGTTGTAAGAAGTGTTACACTAGCATTAGAATTAGGAAGAAGTCTAGGGTCCGCAATTAGAAGAGCAAAAGAAAAGAAGAAATGTAAATATAGTTAGCAATTGCTAACTATATTTTTTAAAAAAAGAAGTGTTTTAAAAATTTATAGCTAACTATAATAATAGAGGATACTAATACTCTAGAAAGGAGGTAAATAGATGAAACGTTATAATGGCATGAATGATGTTATTTTTAAGAATACATTTTATATTGAAAAGAATAAAGATTTACTTTAATGGTTAATAGAAAGTTGTCTAGATATGAAGATAGATGAAATAGAATTGAAAGATAGAGAGCTTATAAAAAATAATAAAATAATTAAATCTAAAGTGCTAGATACAATAATAAAAACAAATGGAAAAGTATTTAATGTTGAAATAAATAATTGCGAAAGTGAACAATTTATAAGAGATAGAAATCTAGGTTATTTAGCGAGTATTTATAGTAATTCCTTAAATGTATCAGAAAACTATTACTTACAACCAATATCTATTCAAATAAATCTAACAAGTAAAAATAACAAAGTTCATGAAATGCCTAAATACATGCTTAGAAGTGAATATGGGGAGTTTTGGTCTGAAAAATTTATTATATATGAGTTTAATATAGATAAAATAAAAGAATCATATTATAATAAAACTAAAGAAGAAAAAGAAAGATTTAAACCTCTCTTGATGCTTATATCAAGTAATAGAGAGTTAGAAAAATTATGTAATGGAGATGAAAGAGTGAAAAGATATAAAGATAGAGTAGAAGAATTGAATGATGATCCAGAGTACACAATATTAATGTCTGACGAAGAAGATGATAAAAAATTAAAAGCAACAAGAGAGTATTTAGAAAAGCTAAGAGAAGAAGAACATAAAGAATACATAAAAAAACTTGACGAAGAAATAAAAAAAGTTGATGAAAAAATAAAAAAAGTTGATGAAGAAGCAGAAAATGGAAGAAAAGAAGTAGAAAAAGAAAAGCAAAGACTTAATAAACTTATTGAAGAATATGAAGCAAAAATAAAAGAATTAAATGATAACAAAGATATCTCAAATTAAGAGATATTTTTGTTTGTGAAAAAATTGTAAAAATACAAAAACTATTATTGACATATAATATTAAATGGGTATAATTATTTTGTTAGTTACCTAACTAAAGGAATGATATTATGAATGAAAAAAGTATTAGTTTGGAAATTAAAAAAATAGATAGTTTAATTGTAAGAAAAATAATATCTTATAATAAAAACTCTATTTATCAATTATCACCAGCTCAAATAGTAATAATAAAATATTTAATTAAAAATAAGAATAATATTGTATATCAAAAAGACATAGAAAAAAAATTAGGACTTAGAAAATCTACTGTTTCTGGGATATTGAGTACAATGATTAAAAATGATATTATTACAAGAACTGAAGCGACAAGTGATTTAAGAAGTAAAGAAATAAAACTTACTGAAAAAGGACTAAAACTTGATAAGATAATGAAAAAGAAAGCACTTGAGTTTGAAAACTTATTACAAAATAATATTGAGCCTAAAGATTTAGAAATATTTTATAAAGTGACTAATCAAATACAAAAGAATTTAGAAGGAGAGGAAAAATGTTAAAGTTATTTAAAAACTTAGAAAAAAAAGACTGGCTATTTATATTTATAAGCTGTATATTTATAGTTTTACAAGTATGGTTAGAACTTAAAATACCTGATTATATGAGCAAGATAACAGAACTTGTACAGTTAAATGGAACAATTAAAGAAATACTAACTGAGGGAGCTTACATGTTAGCATGCGCATTTTTAAGTTTAGCGTCTTCAGTAGTTGTAGGCTATATTATTGCAAATCTAGCATCAAATTTTTCAAAGAATTTACGCGAAAAATTATTTAACAAAGTTCAAAGCTTTGGAATGGAAGAAATAAAAAAATTCCAAACTAGTAGTCTTATCACAAGAACAACAAATGATATAGGTAATGTAGAAATGATGCTTACATTTGGCCTTCAAATGATCATAAAGGCACCAATTACTGCAATATGGGCAGTTGGAAAAATACTTGGTAAAAGTTTTGAATGGACAGCAATCACTGGTGGTGCAGTACTAGTATTACTTATAATGGTAATAACTCTTATGACAATAGTATTACCAAGATTCAAAATAGTACAAAAATTAATAGATAGTATAAATGGATTAACAAGAGAAAACCTTAAAGGCATAAGAGTAGTAAGAGCATTTAATGCAGAAGGATACCAAGAAGAAAAGTTTGAAAAAGTAAATAAAAAACTTACTAACACACAATTATTTAATCAAAAAATTATGAGTTTAATGTCACCAATGATGTATTTAATAATGAATGGTGTTTCACTAGGAATATACTTTATGGGAGCATTTCTTATAAGAGATGCATTACTTGCTGATAAAATAACATTATTTAGTAATATGGTTGTATTCAGTAGTTACGCAATGCAAGTAATAATGTCTTTCTTAATGTTAGCAATGATATTCATAATGTATCCAAGAGCATCTATTTCAGCAGATAGAATTAATGAGGTATTAAACACAAAAGCAAAAATAAAAAGTGGTAAAGAAACTAGAGCATCAGAAGTTGGTACAATAGAATTTAAAAATGTATCGTTTAAATATCCTGATTCAGAAGAATATGTACTTAAAGATATATCATTTAAGGCTGGTAAAGGAGAAACAATTGCTATTATTGGTTCGACTGGTAGTGGAAAAAGTACTCTAATAAATTTAATACCAAGATTTTATGATGTAACTGAAGGAAAAGTATTAGTTGATGGAATAGATGTTAGAAACTACACACTTGATTCATTACATGATCGTCTTGGTTACGTACCACAAAGAGCAGTAATGTTTAGTGGTTCAGTTAATTATAATGTAGGATATGGTAAGAAAACAAACTATGAAGTTTCAGATAAAAAAATCAAAGAAGCCGTAAAGGTAGCACAAGCAGAAGAATTCGTAGAAAAGATGCCTAAAAAATATGAAGCTAATATCGCACAAGGCGGAACAAACGTATCAGGTGGTCAAAAACAAAGATTAAGTATCGCAAGAGCTATCGCAAGAGATCCAGAAATATATATATTTGATGACTCATTTAGTGCACTTGATTATAAAACAGATTATGTTTTAAGAAAAGAATTAAAGGAATATACAAAAGATGCAACAAGCATAATAGTGGCTCAAAGAATAGGTACTATCAAAAATGCAGATAAAATTATAGTTCTTGATAAAGGCAAATGTGTAGGAATTGGTACGCATAAAGAATTATTAAAAAATTGTGAAGTATATAAAGAAATAGCTTATTCACAATTATCAAAGGAGGAACTTGAAAATGAATAACGAAAAAGAAAATAAAACTCCAAGAAGAATGCATGGACCAGGAGGAAGAGGTGCTTCTGAAAAACCAAAAGATTTTAAAAAAGCATTATCTAAACTAAACAAATATTTAAAACCATACAAACATCTAATAGTTATCGCAATAGTTTTATCAGCACTAAGTAGTATTTTATCAATAATAGGCCCAAACAAAATAAAAGATTTAACTAATGAAATACAAGAAGGATTAATAATTAATAAATCAAATATGGAACTACTTGTAAAAGACATACAATCAGATATACAAAATAATATTATGTTAGATGACAAATCATTAGAAACATTAAATGATGAAGATAAACTAAAATATTATGAAGTACTTAGCGAAATGTATACAAGTGATAACAAAGAAGAATTAATTAATGAACTTCCTGAAAGTGCAAAGCTTTTAATATTTAAAGATACGACAATAGATGGGGTAATAATTACTAACAAAGATAAAGTAGAATTTGTAAACACTATGTCTAAAGTTGATTTAAATGAACCAACTAAAATATATGGAGAATTAGATAAATTATCAAAAAATATTAATGAATTAATCAAACCAAAAATGGATATAGACAAAATAAAAAGTATTGCTTTCTTCTTGGTTTGTATATATTTGATAAGTGCAATATTTAGTTATTTCGAAAGTATTCTAATGGTAGATGCATCTAATAACTTTGCTAAAAGTTTAAGAACAAAAATATCTAAAAAGATTAATAAGTTACCACTTAAATACTTTGATAAAAATAGTTATGGTGATATATTATCAAGAGTAACTAACGATGTAGATACTATTAATATGTCTCTTCAAAATAGTTTAAGTACTTTAGTAGGTGCAGTAGCATTATTCATAGGTTCAATTATTATGATGTTTGTTACTAACTATATAATGGCAATTACTTGTATATTATCATCTTTATTTGGTTTTGCATTCATGGGAATAATACTTGGAAAATCACAAAAATATTTTAATCAAAGACAAGTAGAACTTGGTAAATTAAATGGTCACATCGAAGAAATATATAGTTCTCATAACGTTGTTAAAGCATATAATGGTGAAAAAGAATCATTAGAAAAATTCAATGTTCTAAATAAAAAAGTATATGATTGTAATCGAAAGAGTCAATTCTTATCTGGACTTATGCCACCTATGATGGGATTTATTGGTAACTTTAGTTATGTAGCAGTTTGCATAGTAGGTGCAATTCTTACATTAAAAGGAAATATTACATTTGGTACTATCGTAGCATTTATGATTTATGTAAGATTATTTACAAGTCCATTATCTCAAATAGCTCAAAGTATGACACAACTTCAAACAGCAAGTGCAGCATCAGAAAGAGTATTTGAATTCATTGAAGAACCTGAAATGACTGACGAATCTAATCTAAATGGAATTCTAGATCCTAAAAAAGTAGAAGGAAATATAGAATTTGAACATGTTAAATTCGGTTATGACAAAGATAAAATAATCATAAAAGACTTTAATTGTAATGTTACAAAAGGACAAAAAGTAGCAATAGTAGGTCCAACAGGTGCAGGAAAAACAACTATAGTAAACCTACTTATGAAATTCTATGAAATAAATAGTGGAAACATTAAAATAGATGGAATAAGTACGAAGAATCTAACAAGAGAAAACATTCATGATTTATTTATAATGGTTTTACAAGATACTTGGCTATTTGATGGAACTATTAGAGACAATATTAAGTTTAATAAAAGTGATGTAAGTGATAAAGAAATATGGAAAGCTTTAGAAGTAGTTGGAGTGGATCATTTTGTAAAATCTCTTCCTAAAACACTAGACTATAAAATGGAAGATAATGAATCTATTTCAGCAGGACAAAAACAATTACTTACTATAGCTCGTGGTATGATAAAAGATGCTCCATTCTTAATACTAGATGAAGCAACATCTTCAGTAGATACCAGAACAGAAGAACTAGTTCAAAAAGCAATGGACAAACTAACTGAAGGAAGAACATCATTCATAATCGCGCACAGACTTTCAACAATTAAAAATGCTGATATTATACTTGTTATGAAAGATGGTAATATTATAGAAACTGGTTCACATGATGAATTAATGAAGAAAAATGGTTTCTATGCTGAACTTTACAATTCACAATTTCAAAACTAATCAAGGCTAGTCCTTGATTTTTACTTATAAAAAATAACTTCATATCATAAAATTAACTATGATAAAAGAATTTATAAAAGATAATAAATATAAAATATTAATAGAAGAAAACACTATATGTATACGAAATTACATAAGAATAGATGATATAACAACTACAAATATAAAAGTTAAATTTAATAATATGAAACTATTAATAAAAGGAAAACACTTAATAATAAATAAACTAGATAGCTGTGATTTAAGAATAATCGGAGACATCAAAGGAATAGAATTTATTAATGAACAATAATAAAGTTAAAATAATTGTTTATGAAAATAGTAATAAGTTTATAAGTTATTTAGTTTATCATTCTATATATTATGAAGATTTAACTTTAAATGATAATTACACTTTAACAGTAGACTATGAAGACTACAAAACAATAAGTAGAAGATATAAAACTAAGATAATAAAATACTACGGTAAAAGATTTATTACTAATTATATAAAGTCTAATAAATATATGTTAATATCACTATTTATTTCTTTTTTAGTGTTAAAATTACTTACAAGTACTATATTTGATATAACTATAAATACTAATGATGAAAAACTTTATAATTTAATTAATGAAAGTTTAAAAGAAAATGATATAGCTCTATATAAGAAGAAAAAGTCATTTAATGAATTAAATAAAATAAAGAATAAAATTTTAAAAGATAACGAAGAAGATTTAGAATGGATAGAAATTAATGAAAAGGGTTGTTCTTATAATATTGAAGTTACTAAAAGAGTAAAGAATAAAGACAATAAGAGTGATAATACTCCTAAAGATATTATTGCATCTAAAGATGGACTTATTAAATATATTGCATCTACTTCAGGCGTCAAACTAAAAGATGTAAATGATTATGTTAAAAAAGGAGAAGTATTAATAACAGGAAACATTATTAAGGGTGAAGATACTTTGATAACACAAGTAGAAGCAAAAGGAGAGGTGTATGCTGAAGTATGGTATATAGTAAATATAACAATACCATTTAATTATGTAGAATACGTTGAAACTGGAAAAACAATAAATCACTATTATTTAGATATTTTTAATAAGAAGTTTACACTAACTGGAAAATATGACAGTAATAATACAATGAATACCAAAGAATTAGTTTTAGATAAACCATATCTGTTCTTCAAATTATATAAAGAAACAAAGAAAGAATATAAGTATAAAGAATTTAAAATAGATGAAAATATTGCATATGAAGAATCACTTAAAAGAAGTGAAAATAAAATAAAAAATAAACTTAAAGATAATGAGTATATTATTTCTAAAAAAGTTTTGAAAAAAGAGGTATTTCGTAGTAAAATGAATATGGAAGTATTTTTCAAGGTTTATGAGAATATAGGGGTTACTTCTAATATTGAAAAAAAGGATGATTTAAATGGATACGGCAATTAGAAGCGTAATTAAAATGTCTTGGCCAACATTAGTAATAGTAATGACTATTGTTGTAATATTAAGAGTAACTTATATAATGACTAGTGATAAAAGAAAATTTTGTCTATATGAAGAAATATTTGAATTATTATTTCTTGCATATTTGGTTTTATTGTTCCAATTAGTTACAAGTCAAGATTTACCTGGAGGTGGCGTAAACTTAATGCCATTTAGAGAAATACTTAGGTATGAGGTAGGTAGTAGAGCTTTTTATAAACAAGTATTTGGTAATATATTATTATTTATACCACTTGGATACTTTGCGACAAGCTACTGTAAAATAAAAGGTCTTGGAACAATTACATTAGTTTCACTATTATCAAGTTTAACAATTGAAGTAACACAACATTATATAGGAAGAGTATTTGACATAGATGATATAATATTAAATGTTGTAGGTGGAATTGTAGGTTTCTTACTTTATACAGCACTTAATGCTATTAGAAATCACATGCCAAAATTCTTACAAAGAGATTGGTTCTATAATTTACTAAGTATACTAGTATTAGTTGCTTTAGGATTTTATGTATATAAAATTATTTAGGAGGTTTATGTGGAAGATTATATAATAAATACAACAGATCATGAAGACATTGATTTTAATGAATTAGATAGAGTAATTAAATTTGCTTGCAAACATCTAAAAGTTAATAATCCAATGTTAAATATAGTAATAGTAGACAAAGAAAGAATACAAGAAATAAATAGAGAGTATAGAAATAAGGATGCAGTTACAGACGTCATATCATTTGCGTTTGAAGAAGTAGACGATGTAGAATATGATAATATTAGATTCTTGGGTGAAATATATATTTGCTATGATAGATGTGTAGAACAAGCTAGTGAATATGGACATAGTATAAAAAGAGAATTTTGTTATTTAGCAGTACATGGATTATTACATCTACTTGGATACGATCACATGACAGAAGAAGATAAAAAAGTTATGAGAGCTGAAGAGGAGAATATATTAAATGAATATGATATCACGAGATGAGAGAAAGCGTCAAAAAGGAATTAAAAAGTTTCTTTTAAGCTTTACTTATCCAATTAAGGGACTTAGATATGCCTATAGAAATGAACAAAATCTAGCAGTAGATGTAGGAGTAGCACTTCTTGTAACAGTAGCTGGATTTATATTTAAACTTAATTTAGTAGAGTGGGCAATATTAGCATTAACAATAGGCTTAGTAATATCATGCGAACTAATTAATACTGCGATAGAAGCAGTAGTAGATCTAGTTACAGAAGACTACCACCCACTAGCAAAAGTAGCAAAAGATACTGCAGCAGCAGCTGTATTCGTATTTGCAATCGTAGCTGTTATAGTAGGATTAATAATATTCTTACCAAAAGTAATAGCCATATTTTAATAAAGGAGTAATATGAGAGAAAAATTAGAAAAATTATTAGAAAATAGTTACGCACCATACTCAAACATGCACTTTGCATGCATAGTAGAAACAAAAGAAGGAAACTTCTATGAAGGCGTTAATATAGAAAATGCATCATACGGAGGAACAATATGTGCAGAGAGAAATGCAATAAATAATGCAGTAACTCACGGAGAAAGAAATTTTAAAGCACTATACTTAATGACAAGTAGTGATGAAATTTGCTATCCATGTAATATATGTAAACAAACATTTTTAGAATTCTTTGATAAAGATGTTATATTTAATATAATGACTAAGAGTGGAAAAATGGAAGTAATGACATTTGAAAAAGTAATGAACACTACATTTACTAAGGAGGATCTAGTATGAAAAGTGGTTTTGTAAGCATAATAGGTAGACCAAACACTGGAAAAAGTACATTACTAAATCAAATCATAAAAGAAAAAGTTGCTATTATTTCACCAAAACCACAAACAACTAGAAACTTAATCGAAGGAATTTATAATGAACCAGATACACAAATAGTATTTGTAGATACACCTGGAATTCATAAACCAATAGATAAACTTGGTAATGCATTAAATAGCCAAGCATATTACTCAATAAATGATGTTGATATTCTTTTATTAGTAGTTGATGCTAGTACAAATAAGGGAAAAGGCGATGAATTTATAATAAGTAAACTTCAAAATGTTAATAAACCAGTGTTCCTTATTTTAAACAAAATAGATAAATTAAGCGATAATGATATATTATTAAAAATAAATGAATATAAAGATTTATATGAGTTTGCAGAAATAATACCAGTATCAGCACTTAACAATGATAATGTTGATAGATTAATAAAAGTATTAAAAGAGTACTTACCAGATAATGTTAAATACTTTCCAGGAAATGAAACGACAACAGCAGAAATGGATTTT
Organism: uncultured Bacilli bacterium; assembly: GCA_934088535.1. The sequence goes on from CAKOJC010000014.1 coordinate 28,856, forward strand.
AGATTATCAGAAATAGTACGTGAAAAAATATTTATTCATACTAATGAAGAAGTACCACATTCAATATCTTGTAAGTTATCAGGATATGAAGAAAAAAATAATATAGCGTACATCTACATAGATATAATTGTTGATAGAGATTCACTTCGTAAAATAATCGTAGGTGCTAATGGTAATATGATTAAAACAATAGGCCATGAAGCAAGAATTGATATGGAAAAAATATTAGGCAAAAAAGTGTACTTAGAATTATATTGTAAAACAATTAAAAAATGGAGAGAAAAAGATAAATATATAAAAGACTTAGGATATTTATTAAAAGATGAATAAATAATTTGTTTTTCCTGCAATATAATATTGTAAGGAGAGAAAACAAATGACAAAAAAAGAAGCTTGGAAAAAATTTAAAGAAACAGGTAAGATAGAATATTATTTAGAATATAAGAAAGGAAATTAGCATAAAGGTATAATCTTTATGCTTTTATGAAGGTATGAAGATTATAAGCGTAAAAGGAATCGTAGTAAGCACTACACCATTCAAAGAAACGAGTAAGATCATAAACATTTTCACAGAAAATATGGGTATAATCGGATGTGTTTCAAAAGGGTGTAAAAGTCTAAAAAGTAAGTTAAGACTACCAAGTGAAAAATTTGCTTATGGAACTTTTCATCTTTATTATAATGAAAAAGGCCTTTCTACACTTATAGAAGGAGATATAGAAAACTACTTTCTAAATATTAAAAGTGATATTTTAAAAATAAGCTATTTATCTTATATTTGTGAACTTGCTGTACACGTTTATAAAGAATCTGAAAACAATGAAGTATATAAATTAATGGAAGATGCAATTCTTAAAATAGAAGAAAATCATAATCCTATGATAATAACAAATATACTTGAACTTCAATATTTAAACTATATTGGTATTAACTTAAATCTTGATGAATGCGTTAAATGTGGTAACTCTAAAGTTGTGACTTTATCTATGGCAAGAGGTGGATATGTATGTTCAAAATGTAGAGAAAACGAGCCTATCGTAGATGAAAAAGTATTAAAACTTTTAAGACTTTATTACTACGTAGATATCTCTAAAATAACAAATCTTGATATAGATGAAACAACTTCTAAAACAATAAATCATATACTTTGTGAATACTATGATGAGTATTCAGGAGTAAGACTAAAAAGTAAAAAATTCTTACGTGAATTAGAATAGCATTTACTATTCTTTTTTAATTTACATAAATATAAAAATAATATATAATTAAAACATAGTAGAGGTAATTATGAATGAGTTTGAAAGAAAAGTAGAAGAGTTAAAAGAAGTCTATGCTATAAAACCCGATGAAACAATAAATGGTATTAATGATTTAGTTTTTAATTTAAAATTTAAAAGTGATAGGCCATTTGCCAAAGAAATACCAAAATCATTTATAACTGGAGTTTATATACTAATTGTATTATTATTAGGCCTAGCAAATTTAAAAGATGGAGCAGAAAATATGGGAGCTTACTATGGAGGGGCAGCATTCTTTTTAGCAGGGTTATTCGTCGAATTAAATGCTGGAGGAATGGGTATTATATTTTTATTTTCTCATGGATGCACAGGCTTGGCTTTGATGACTGTGCCAAAAGTGATCGGCATATTAAATAGCCCAATTTTAACTGATGGCGCAAACAATATAAAAATATTGCTGATATTATCACTGGCACTTATCGTAGTAGGACTTATTTTTGCAATGCTATATGGTTCTAGTGGACAATTTAAAAGAAAAAAATATAGTTTGATTATAACTTTATCATTCTTTTTAATAGCTATAGCTATTATTCAATTTCTTCCAATTATATATAATATACCAATTGATTCAGTATTCTAAAAGAGTTAAAAACTCTTTTTTTATTATTACACAAAAATTTTAAAAAAATATTAGCACTATGGTATTGACTTTGCTAAAAATGCATACTATAATATTACTAGCACTAAAAGGAAAAGAGTGCTAAAGGAGGTATAAT
>CAKOJC010000015.1 GCA_934088535.1 uncultured Bacilli bacterium
AAATCTATATTTCTTTTTATTTCATTTACTGTTGTTAAATCTATTACTTCAGAATCTTCTATTAAAGGTGAAACTATGTATGCTTGATGATGTTCATCTATTTCTTTCTTTAATAATTCATAAACATCTACCAGTTCTTTTTCACTTTTAACTATTGTTTTTATTTCTTTTCTACCTTTTGGTTTAGTTTTAATATTTGATATATCCATATCTCCATATATTGTTAATGCGAAAGTACGCGGTATTGGCGTTGCTGACATATATAAAGTATCTGGAAGTATACCTTTATTTTTAAGACTCGCTCTTTGATTTACTCCAAATCTATGTTGTTCATCTGTTATAACTAATCCAAGATTTTTAAATATAACATTTTCACTAAGTAGTGCATGTGTGCCTATTAAAAAATCAATTTTTCCTTTAGCTAGTTTCTCTACTACTTCATCTTTTTCTTTCTTTTTCATGCTTCCTACTAAGATGTCAATTCTCATGTTAGTTCCTGAAAGTATATTCTTAATATTTTCATAGTGTTGATATGCTAGTACTTCTGTTGGTGCCATTAATGCAGTTTGATATTTTGCTAAATGATTTATATAAGCAGCAATTACTGACACAATAGTTTTTCCACTACCAACATCTCCTTGAAGCATTCTATTCATTCTTTTACTTGATGTCATATCATTATAAATATCTTCGATAGCTTTATCTTGATCTGGTGTTAACTCAAATGGTAATTCTCTTATAAATGTATTAACATCTTCTGGATCTATATTTCTAATATATTCTACTTTATTATCTTTATTTAATTCTTTTAAGTAATTTATTTTAAACATGAACTCAAATAATTCCTCATATTTAAGTTTTAATTGTGCTTTTTTAACATCTTCTTTATTTTGTGGTTCATGTATTAATCTTATAGCTTCCTTTTTAGAAATAAAATTATATTTTTCATTTAAGTATTCAGGAACATAATCAATATAGTCATCGTAAATACTTAATGCTTCACTAATATATTTTTTTAATGACTTACTTGTAAGACCACTCGTTAAGTGATAAACAGTTTCTATTGAACCAGTTGCTATTTTTTCAAATTTTATATCAGATGCTATTACTGTATTTTTAAAAGCATCATATTTACCTATTACTGTGATAGTTGTACCTGGACGAAGTTGAGTCTTTAAAAATGTTCTATTAAATATCATGACAGCTATCATTTTCTTGTTAGACATTGCTCTAAAAGTAAGTGCTGTCATATTGGCTCTAAATCTTCTTGATAATGGTACTGAATCTATAATGCATTCTATTATTACATTTTGTTTATCAACGCATTCTTTTATATTATCTAAGACTATTAAATCGTGTCTGTAAGGATAATATTCTACTAGATCGCTAATACTATTAACTCCTATATTTTTTAAAGTATCTATTGTTTTCGGTCCTAAACCTTTAATAGCATTTAAATCGTTCAATGTTATCGCCTCCAGATAAATCTTCAATATTATATCACATTTTCAATGATAAAAAAAGAAGAAATTTAGATTTCTTACATACTTAGTGGTCTATCATCTAAATTTTCTTCATCTAAAGGAAGTCTGGTTTCTAAGCTATTGCTTTGACTATTTGTAATTTTTTGTAATAATTCTTCTGTATTCAAAGTGGAAATATCAAAAGTATTAAGATCAGTGTTCATTTCTAGATATTTTATAAAAACCCGAAAATTTTTATAAAAGTTTTTAAATGATTCTTCGTAATTTTTTCCATAGCTATTTAAAGTAATATTTAGTTCAAGTATTAATGTTGCTAGGGTATATCTTTCTTGGCTATTATTTTCTTCTATATATTTTCCATATTCTAACAATTCTTCATTAGATGCTTTGCAAGAAAAAGTTGGATTTGTCATATCGTGTTTTAAAGAATCTTTTATTATTAATTCGCCATTAGATATCTCTATACAAGCATGCATTATTCCGTTTCTTATTCCATCATAAATTCTTCCATTTCTAATTTTAAATGCTTTTTTAATTTCATTGTACAAATCGGAATATATTTCTTTCATTTTCTCTACTTTTTCTGTTGAATCAGGTCTATCAAGGTTTTTCTGAAAACCTTTATTAAAAGATTTTATTGCTCTTTTTAATATGCCAAGTGCTCCTATTATATCATCTTCTTTTCCATCAATTCTTTTTTCAATGAACACATCTTCTGAAGGATTTCTTAAAAAACTAAAATTTAATACTTTTTTTTCACTTAATAAAAGAGTTAAATAATAGTATACTGCTGCTGTATTGCAATCATCTCGTTCTACTTTAGATAAACTCATTGTCATAGAATATATTGTATCATCAATTATTTCTCTAAGTCGTTCTTGCCTAAAACTTTCATTATCTGTATTTTTTAATAAATCCATAACCTCTTTTTTGGTTTTACTATAGCGTTCTTCATCATCTTGCATTCTAGCCCTTAAAAGTTCTACTTGATTATGTTCTTTCTTTATATGTTCTTCTACATTATCTTGAACATGCTCTTCTGTTCCTGATAATTTATCTTCAAAACATGTCCTATCATTTAAAGCTTCATCACAAATTTGATTTATTATTCTATTTCTATTTTTCTCTCGATATTGCTTTGTTAATATGTCAAGAGTTTCTGGCTCAATGCTACACTCAAAATTGAAATCATTATTACCCACTTTATATCTACTTTTCATAATTATTTTGTTGTTTTTCGTGTCAAACTCATATTTCCCATGCGCTAAAGAATCTCTAATTTTCCCTATAATAAATATTTTCTTTTTTAATTCTAAATCTTCTTTATCATGTTCTAATATAACTCTATTAAATAATTCTTTTTGAGGCGTTGAATCATCCATTGTGAATATAAAATCATCTTTTATTTTTTCATAAAATTGGTTAATTATCATAACATTTTCTTTTGTATCATTAAAATATAAGGTGTTATTTTCACTATCAGTTTTAATCATTTTTTCTTTTGTAAATATAAAATTTGACATAGAAAGCATATATAGGTGTTCTACTTGGTATACTATACGTTTATTATATACAAATGATTCTGCTAAGTCTCTTGCTAGTTTTATTAAATGTTCTTTATTCATTTTTTCACCCTATTTTAATATTACCATTTTCAAGTTTGTAAGTAAATATGATATAATATTGATGGTGATAAAAATGGAATTAGAAGATTTAAGAGATGCGATGAGTGAACTATCTTATGATGATGTTGAATTTTTTGCTCATTTAACTGAAAGAGAAAATGGTAACTCTATTTGTGATAATGGTTTATATATTGATGATAATAAATTATCTAGTTGTGTAAATCCAATATTGGATTCTTTTTATGAAGATCCTAATCATTATATAGATTTTGAACTTGGTAGTCCTCAAACTAGAGCTAAAGAAATAATGGTATTAATTGGATGTGAAAAAGATTCTGAAAATAGATTAATTAGAAAAAATAATAATGGTCAAAGTGAATTTATTATTCCTAGCGAAAATGTAATTGGTTTTGTAGATTTAGATAGTAAATATTTTAGTACTAATCCTAATTCAGAATATAGTATTGGTATGGGACAAAATTTATAAAAAATTTAAAAAAGACTTGACAAATTAGGCTTTTGTAATTAATATATAGACTTACCAATTCACTATTAGGCGAATTGGTGCTAGTATCACACTAGCCAACCCCTTTTTATTCTTTTTTCCGGACTGTCCATCAGGGGGTGGCAGTCCTATTTTATTGGAAAATTAAAGGAAACTAAGTATTTTAGTCTCCTTTTTTTGTGTTCTCTAAATCTTTAAAGTAATTATATCTTTCGATTGAATGATTCATATTTTCTTCATATAGTCTTTCATATTCTTCTTTATTTTTTACTTCTAGATTTTTATATCTTAATTCTTTTCTAAATACTGTATCATAATTAGTAAAGTCTGGTTCTTTTGAATCTACTGTTAATGTATCAGTATCTGGATTGTATCTCATTAGTAAGTTATAACCTATATCAACTAAAAGTTTTTGTTCATCAAGTGAATTAGTAAGACCTCCATATATTCCTTGTTCAATACATGGACTATAAGCGATTATTAGTGATGGTCCTTCATGTTCATATGCTTCTTTCATTACTTTTAGTGTTTGCATCATATTTGCACCCATAGAAATGCTTGCGACATACACATTTGGAATACTCATTGCAATCTTAAATAGATCTTTCTTTGTTTCAAGTTTTCCATTAGATGCGAATTGTGCTACTCCACCTATTCTAGTTGATTTAGATTTTTGGCCACCAGTATTTGAATAAACTTCTGTATCAAGAACCATAATATTTATATTTTCATTACTATGAAGAACATGGTCAAGTCCACCATAGCCTATATCATAAGCCCATCCATCTCCTCCTAAAATCCATACTTTACGAGATGGTATGTAATCAAGTAAAACTCTTAATTCATTAGGAATTTCTGAATGTTCTAGTTTATCTTTTATAGCTAGAGTTAAATCATCATTCTCCATATTGTCTATCCATTCTTTATAAGTTGCTTTTATTTCAGGATCTACAATATCTTTAGTTTCATACATTATTTTTTTGATTCTTTCTCTCATTTTCTTATATGACTCGTGAATTCCAAATCCAAATTCAGCGTTATCTTCAAATAATGAATTCATCCATGGAATTTTATATGGTGTTAGAGGAAGGCTTCCTCCATAAATTGAAGAACATCCAGTTGCATTAGCAATTACCATATTTTTTCCATATAGTTCAGTTAATACTTTTATGTATGCTGCTTCTCCGCATCCTGCGCAAGCACCACTAAATTCAAAGTAAGGTTTCTTAAATCCTACTCCTTTAACTGTATATTTATTAAATGGAGTATCATTTTCTTGGTTATTAAATAGATAATCACTTATTCTATCTAATCTTTCATTGTATTTTCCTAATTCAAGTGCTTTTTCTTGTTGTTTACCAGGACAAGCTTGTAAGCAAAGTCCACAACCTGTACAATTTGATTCTGAAACTGATATAAAGAAGTTTTTATTTTTTTCTCCTAAACTTTCAATAGTTTCACTTTTATCAATGTGAGCCATTAATAATTCATTATCAGTAAGAGAGTATGGTCTTATACAAGCATGAGGACATACAAATGAACATTGGTTACATTCTATACAATTTTCTTTACACCATTTTGGTACTAAAGATGAAGTTTTTCTCTTATCACTAGCTGCTGTTCCACCTTCAAAAGTACCATCTTTATAATCAATAAAATCTGAAACAGTAAGCATATTACCACGTAATTTTAATACTTCGTCTGTAAAGTCTTTTTCAGTTTGTTTGTCATCAGTAAGTGTAAATATTCTGTTATCTATTTCTTCTAAATATTTTAAAGATTCGTTAATAGCATTTATATTTGCTTCTACTACTTTGTTTCCTTTACTACTATATGTTTTTTCTATTAAGTGTTCAAAGTCTTTTATTTCTTCTTTATCATAACCTAATATTTTTAACATATACATACACATTATATTATTTATTTTTCCATGTAAGTTATATTTCTCATTAAGTTCATCTAAGTTAGCAACGTATACTTTTATATTTTTATCAAGTATTTCTTTTTTATTTTCATTTGTTATTAAGTTATTTAATTCTTCATCTGTTCTATTACTTGAAAGAAGTAGTATTCCGTTCTTTTTAATATCTTTTAGACAATAATATCTATTTAAATAAATATCTTTTGAAATAACTATAAAGTCTGGAGATGTTAAGAAGTATGGAGCATTTATTTTAGTGTCTCCTACTCTTAAGTGTGAAATAGTTACTCCGCCACTCTTTTTAGAATCATATTCAAAGTATCCTTGAACATAATTTATATCTATGTCGCCTAAAACTTTCATGAAGTTTTTAGAGGCTCCGACCATTCCATCTGAACCAAAACCATATACTTTTATTTCTTTATAGTCAGGTGTGTATTCTATTTCTTTTGGTTCAATGCTTAAATGTGTTATGTCATCAATAATACCAACTGTGAAATGATTTTTAGGGTTATCGCTAAATATATTTTCAAATACACCATTTATATCTTTAAGTGGTACATCTTTTGAAGATAATCCATATCTTCCACCATAAACATGGATGTTTCTTATTTTTACTGCTTCTACTACATCTAAGTAAAGAGGTTCACCAAGACTTCCTGCTTCTTTAGTTCTATCAAGTACTGCGATAGTATGTACAGTTCTAGGAAGAACGTCAAGTAAGTATTTAGTACTAAATGGTCTATATAGATGTACTTCTACAAGTCCTACTCTATAACCTTTTCTATTAAGTAGATTTACTACTGTTCTTGTAGTGTCACAAACTGAACCCATAGCTACGATTACATGAGTTGCATCTTTAGCACCATAGTAATTAAATGGTTTATATTCAGTACCAGCAAGTTTATTAATCTTTTCCATGTTTCTTGCAACTATATCTGGCATGTCATCGTAGTACTTATTTCTTACTTCAGTATTTTGAAAATATACATCTCCTGTTTCTGAAGTACCACGTGTTATTTCTTTGCCTATGTTAAGAGCTCTATTTTTAAATTCATAAATCTTATCATAATTAACTAGTTTTAATACTTCTGTTTCATCTAATAGTGAAACTTTATTTAATTCATGACTAGTTCTAAATCCATCAAAGAAATGTAAGAATGGAAGTGAACCTTCAATTGCTGACATATGAGCAACTATTGCCATATAATATGCATCTTCTACAGAAGTTGATGCTAACATGCAGAATCCTGTACTACGTGTTGCATAAATATCTTGATGATCTCCAAATATTGAAAGCGCGTGTGTTGCAAGTGAACGAGCAGCTACATGAATAACACCTGGTAACATTTCCCCTGCCATTTTATACATTGAAGGTATCATTAAAAGAAGACCTTGAGATGCAGTAAATGTTGTAGCAAGGCTTCCTGCTTGAAGTGCTCCATGAGATAAAGCGGCAGCACCTGCTTCACTTTGCATTTCTATAACAGAAACAGTATCATTAAACAAATTCTTTTTACCTTCAGCACTCCATTTATCAGTTAATGTTGCCATTGGACTAGCTGGTGTTATTGGATAAATACCACATACTTCACTAAAAAGATATGACCCCATCGCACAAGCTTCATTTCCATCTATAATATAATTTTTTTTCATATCATCACCATTTTAATTATATTACATTTTTTTAATAAAAAAAAGAATACTTTTCAGTATTCTTTATTTATCTTTCGTTTCTTGATCATCTATTTCTTTTTGTGACTTTATATCTCTTAATATCAATATTGTTATACATATAATTGCACATATAGATATTATCAAACAAATAATTAGATATAATTTTTTATTATCTTTTTTAACTTCAGGAGTAGTTTTATCGTCTTTCTTTGGTTCTTCTACTACTGGTACATCTTTATCTTCTTCTTTTTCAGTTTTACTAACTATTAAATAATAAGTATATGTTTCATCAGTATTATTTTTTACTTCTATTGTAACTATGTTTTCACCTATTTTTAGATTTTCATTTCCTTTAATTGTTACGTCAAAATCACTTTCATAATCTATTAAAAGACTATTTTCTGTACTAGGTATTACTACATGATATGTTGAATATTCTGGGTCAAATTCTTCAATCATATTATATTTTAATACTTTTAGGCTTTTTAATTCTGGATAACCATCATAACTTTTAGCTTTAGTTATATTTATTTTATATGTTTGTTTTGTTCCATCGGATGCAGTTGATATTAGTTTAACAACTGTTTTTTCTTTTGTTAGTTTCATTCGTCCGGTATTACCTTCTACATCACAACCATTAATCATACATGTACCATGTATATAAATATAGTCGCTTGTAGTAGTTAGATTGTATTCATAAATACTTGGAGCAAAACTTGGTGTTAAATATGTATCATCATTATCAGATTCGCCTCTTACTTCTATACTTGTTAAATGTGAATCTAATTTATTACCACCATTACTATTAATTTCATAATATAAAAATCTATTTATACTATTATTAAAAGTGTTTTTTTCATCATTAACTTTTTCTACATAATTTGTATTATCTTTTAATAATTCTATATATGTTTTTTGATTTACTGAATTATCTTTAACTCTAAAACTAAGTTTAGCAATTATACCACTATATTCATCATCTTCTAATTTTTCCTTAGTGTTTTCTAAAGTATTATTTTTTACTGAAAAATTTATAAGAGATGAATACATTTTATAGTTAGTTACTTCCCATCCTTCTGGTAATTTAACATATTCATTTTCAGTTTTAACGAGTTCAAATACGTATGGATTATAATAAAGTTGTGCATTATAACTTTCTAAAAGGCCATCATCATTAGGACCATAATTAGAAAGTAAATACATTGTTATAACATCACCCTGTTTTACGATATAACTTTCAGTACTACTTTTGCCTAAAAATATATATGCTGGTTCTGCATAAATAATTAATGGAAATAATAATAAAATTAATAAAAATAACATTTTCTTTTTCATAGCTCACCTATTCTAATAAAATGTTATCATATTGAGTTAAAAAAATCAATTTATACTATTAATATGTTTTTATTAGATTTTCAAATTTCATTAATTCATTCACTTCACAGTAAATTGTTATTGCATCTATTTTTATACCTTTTAATCTATAATAAATTTGTTCTTCAGGATTTTTATCTTTTGTATATTTTTCTATTAAATCATCTATATTTCTAGCATAATATTTTTCATCATCGATTATATAATTTAATACTTCTATATTTAGTGTATTTAATGAGTCATTTAATTTAATTGAATCGGTATCTTTTAAGTATACTTTGAAAGTATCTTCTACATGTATATCACTAGAATCATAATATAGAATTTTATCACTGTTTGAATCTATTTCATTAATATTAAAAACTAAGAACAAGAACGTAAATATTAAAGTTTTTAATATTAATTTTTTCATGTAATCACCATTAATATTGTGTTCATTTTTTATAAAAGAAAAATACCAATTAATGGTATTTAATTTACATAGTTTTTAAGTGTTTTTTCTATCCAGTAAGAATATTTTATATTTGGTTTTTCTAGTTTTTTCATTTTCTTATAAAGTTCTATTCCATCACTTGGATCATGCCATATATCTACAAAAACATAATCATATTCATTATTATATTTATATTTAAGTGCATCTTCATTTATAATTTTAATCTTATCTTTAAATTTATATTGTGGCAAAATATACTTTGTAAATAAATCTATTATTTTTTTATCTTTTTCTATTATTGTTATACTTTTAACATCATCTTTGTTAGATATCATGTATTGATAATAACCTAGTCCTAAACCATACGTTAATACATTACCATAAGCTTCATTAATAGAATTTTGCATTGTTTCTATTTCATTTGGTGTTATAAGCATCCATTCTCTGTTATTTTCAAGTACGCATGGATAAAAGTATTCACTTGTGAAATATCCTATTTTAGGGTATAGTTTTCCATCAATATTTTCTAAATCGTTGTATACAAATAATTCATATGGTTTATAACTTTTAGTTTCAAAAGACCAATTTTTATCTTTTATATTATCTAATTTTATATTCTTATAATATTCATTATTTTCATACTTTTCTTTATCTAGTTCTTCTATTATCTTATTTAATTCTATAGTTAATTCTTTATTTTCAATATCATAGTAACCTAATAGTAATAGTACTATTCTTTCAGTAATACTTAAATTAAAATCTTTTAAACTATCTATCATTTCTTTTGTTATAAAGCTACTACTATTATTTAAATAATCACTTAATATACTCATTATCAATTTATTTTTTATATCTTTTGTCATGTTTTTCATAGTAATATAATACAAAAAAAGTAGAAATTAATCTACTTAGTTTTTTTCATTTCTTTAATTTTTAAATTTTTTACTTCTTCAATACTTTTTAAAACTTTTTTATTTTGAATAGTATTTACTGTTATTATTGAAGCTGTTCCAACTAAAACGAATACTAGATTCCAAATTATTGTTTTTGTTATTGGTGCATTAGCTTCTTTAATAGCTTCTGCTTCTGCATTTTCTGCTTTTTCTAAAATATCTACTCTATCTTTTTTATCATATTCTGTTTTGATGGTAGTTTTTATTGTTTCATCCCAATCACTTAAATATCCTGGAAATACTGTTTCTCCTATAATAATATAAGGTACTCCTCCAGCTTCTTCTCCAGCTACATCAGCAACTTTTGTGAATAATTCTGCATTATCAGAATTTTCCCATACTTCAAATGATACTAATTTAAAATATTTTCCATATTCTTCTGATATATCATTTAAGAAATTTAAGAATGCTCTACAGAAACTACATCCTTGACCTCTAAACATATAAATTGTCACTTGATCATCTGTTTCTTTGTAATCAGTATTTTTTAAAGTAATATCTTCAGAAGCTAAAGTGTCTTTAAAATTTTTATGTTCATACTCATCAATTAATGCAGCATTTGCAGTTAATGGTAATATAACAATACCTAAAGTTACAAGAAACATTATAATTTTCTTTTTCATTTTACTTCCTCCATTTTCAATTTTAAATTATTTTATATTAAAACACAAGGATTTTCACCTATTTTTCATATCCTTTTCTATCCAAGCCATAATAACATTTACGATGTAATCTATTTCTTCCTTAGTAAGTTTTCTTTTTTCTTCAATATTATGCCATTTATGAAGACAACCTCTACAGCATGTTCCAGTTGCATGTTGTGCTACGAATACTGGGTGTCCTTTCATAGGAGTTTGTTTTCCATCATTAGGTATAACTGCATGACTTAATCTTTTTTTAACAAAATCATATGCATGTTCTCTTATCTTATCTAAACCTTTGTCATTTACATATTTTATTTCTGGCTCATGCAAATGGAAATTACTTCTAAATGTTGACTTTGATAATTCATTAAATAATTCATCTATGTTTTTCATATCATCACCTATTATAATTTTAACACATTTTATAGCATTTTGTTTGTCAAAATTCAATATCTCTTTGATAGTAATATTATTATGATTACAATCGTAACATATAAAATAAAAGATGAGAATTACTTCTCATCGAATTCCATTTTCTTAACTAGTGTGTCAAGAGATACTTGTTTTTTTGTTTCTTTTAATAATGCTTCCAGGTCTGTTTCATCTGAATTTAAATCTTGTCTTAACATATTAATAGCAGTACTTTTAACCTCTTCATCTATGTTTTCTGGTATTCTATCATAATTTAGATAGTCTTGTATTAAAAGATTAGCAGCGAGTACTCTATTTACTTTAACTGGTTCTGTTTTTGCTGTTTCAATTCTTTGTTTACTTGCATCTTTAATTTTTTTAATAATAAATGTTTCATTATTTTCTATATTTGTAGTTATATCTTTAACTTTTTGAAAAATATTTAACATTTCTTTTAGATCAGCATTATCTTTTCTTTTTTCTAATCTCATCTTTATATCTTTGTATGCTACTATACCATATATTATTGTTATAATTAAGGATATTTGTGCTGGTAAAAATATAGATGACATAATACTAAAAATACCTAGTAATATAACTTCTAATTTCTTTTTTTTATCTTTTTTTACTTCTTCGAATAAACCTTTATTAATAATATCAAGTGCATTTCCTATTCTTGATTTTAAATATTCATTCTTTTGTGCTAACTCTAATAAATAATATTCTTGATATTCTTTATCTTCTATAACTTTTTTATAAATATCAAATGCTTCATCTTCTACTTCTTTAAGCATTTTAATTCCTTGTTCTCTTTTTGTTAGAGTATTCTTTTTATTCTCTTCTTCCATGTTTTCCCCCTCAAATAAAAAAGTGCTAATATTATAACACTTTTAATATAATTAATCAATATTAACGCCCTTATTTATTGTTTTAAGACCAATTATGTATTCGATAACTATTAATACCAAGTATGTAAGCATAGCAATTACTAATATAGTTTTAAATACACTTAGTGTGAATGTTGTGCTTGTAAATATATTCATTATGTCACTATTAAATAGTCCTGATATATAGATTACTAAAAGTATAATTACTGAGGAAGCCATATATGTTAAGAATCCATATAAACAACTTTTTAACATTTTATTGTTGTTTGATTTATGTCCTAATATTATACCTATGTAACCTGTTAGTAAAACAAATGTAAATTCTAAGAATATAAGTGTAAATACTTGAATTAGTAAACTAGTTATACTGCTTTCATAAAGAGTTGCTACTATATTTAAGCTATTTTTTAATAGTTCAATATTCTCTTTTGAGTAATAACATATTAATAAAGATACAGCTATTACTATAGTTGATGTTAACATCGTTATTAAGCCACATAATACTTTAGATAAATAAAGTGTACTCTTTTTAACTGGTAATGTATGTGTTAAGTAAGACTCATCTTTATAGAAGTTTAGAACTAGTCTTGCCCATACTCTCATAAGATTATTTATAAGAATACTTACTAACATTGATATTGCTATTCCGTTATTTATTTTTAAAAGTATTAACATAATACCTGAAGTATCAAATAATCCACATATTCTTCCAAGTAATGCAAAGAATAATGATAATGAGTAGAATATTATTAAATTTTTATATGTAAATTTTAAATCATATTTAAGTACTTTTAAGAGCATTTGAATGTCCTCCTAAAGATTTCATCTATTGATGATTTTTCTTTTTTACGAAGTTCATCTGCAGAAGCTGTTAATATTATTTTACCTTTATCTATAAATATAACTTCGTCTAGTATTCTTTCAATATCAGAGATTAAATGTGTTGATATTATTACACTACTTCCTTCTTTAAAATTAGAAAGTATTGTGTCTAATATATAATCTCTAGTTGCCGGGTCTATTCCACCTAATGGTTCATCTAAAATATAAAGATCGGCTTCTCTACTCATAACAAGTATAAGTTGTAGTTTTTCTTGCATACCTTTAGACATTTTAGATATCTTTGAATTTATATCAAGATCTAAATCTTTAAGAAGTTTTTTTGCTTTGTTAATATCAAAATTGTCATAAAATTCATTAAAGTAATTTAATGTATCTTTTACTTTCATTTCTTTATCTAAGTATGTTCTTTCTGGTAGATATGAAATTATTTTCTTTGATTCTATTCCTGGATGTTTACCTTCTATAAGTATTTCACCACTAGTTGGAGTAAGTAAATCATTAATAAGTTTTATTAGTGTTGTTTTTCCTTGCCCATTTTTGCCTAGAAGACCAACTATTTTACCTCTAGGTATTATTAGGTTTATATCTTTTAGAATCTTTTTGTTATTAAAGCTTTTTGATAGGTTCTTACACTCTAAAAGTTCCATATTATTTTCCTCCTAATTCTTGCAAGTACTTAATTGATTCTTCATAAGTTATACCTATACTATTCATAGAACTTAAATATTCATTTACTTTTTCTTTAGCTAGTTTTTCTTTAGCTTTGTTTATTACTTTTGAATCATTAGTAACATATTTACCATTTGTTCTTTCAGTATAAATTAGTTTTTCATTTTCTAGTTCTACTAAAGCTTTTTGCATAGTATTTGGATTAACTTTGTAGTAAAATGCTAGCTCTCTTACAGAAGGTAATCTACTTCCTACACTTAATTTACCTGATACTATATCTGTTTTAATGATATCTACTAATTGGATATAGATTGGTATATTGTTATCAAATGTATAACTCATGTGTGCTCCTTTCATTGTATTACTTGCATAATACAATAATACTATTATATATATTTTATGTCAATAGAAAAAGTCAATTATATTGACTATAAATTTATAAAACTATAATTTACATTATTAAGTTTTAATATTTTTTCTATGTCTTCTAATTTTAACCAAATAGATGCAGTATTTTCATTAGGATGAGCGCCTATTTCTTTAAAACTCTTTATGTCTTTGTCTATTAATACTTTTACTTTATGTTCAGTATCATTAAGTATTCCAAGAACTGTTACTGAACCTTTCTTTAGACCAAGATATTTTTCTAAATCTTCTTCACTTGCGAATGTTAGAGGTCTAAGTCCTAAAGTATTTCTTAACTCTTTTAAGTTAACTCTTTTGTCACCTTTAACTAGTATTAAATAATAATTTTGCTTTTTATCATCTCTTATAAATAGATTCTTAACTACTTCATTATCATCTTCAAGATTAAGTTTTGACATTTCTTCCATAGTAAATACTGCTTTATGTTCTACTTTTTTATATTTAATATTTAAACTATCTAAATATTTATATACTTCTTCTTTACTTGTGTACATATATTTTAACTCCTTTTCACTTTTGAAATAAATAATTCTTTATTTGTGATACATTCTATATCCAAGTCATTACATACTTTGCTAATTAATTCATAATTAGTATTATTCTTATTTATATATAGATACTTTGGATATCTCATAAAATGTTTAAAATGTTTTTTAAGTCTTAGAATCTCATTATTATAAAAATTATCTATATTATAGTAGTATGCAAATAGTGTCTTTGTCTTATTAATATATTCATCACTAAAATTAGATAAATCATATGAAAATCTTAAAGGT
Organism: uncultured Bacilli bacterium; assembly: GCA_934088535.1. Next base: position 14,629 of record CAKOJC010000015.1, read on the forward strand.
ATAACTTCTGTATAAGAAGATATATCATCATATAGTGTTTCATCATCTTCGACTATCATAACAATTTTATCTTTTATGTTTTGTAATTCTTCGGGTGAGTAGTCCTCCATAACAAATCCTTTCTAATCAATTAAAAATGCAATGATTATTTCTTTTTCATTGCATTTATTATATCAAAGTTCTTTATAAAGTTAAATAATTTTACATCTTTGTATTTATCTAGTATTTTATAAATTAATAATGTTATAAAGTATGCGATAGTTGCTCCGATTAGTCCTGATAACATGCCACCTATTACATCTGATGGATAGTGAACCATTAAGTAATTTCTTGATATACCCATTAGTATTATGAATAAAAAACACCAATATTTATTTTTAGTTTTAGCCATAAATATTAATGACATCATAGCCGCTGTCATAGCTGTTGTGTGTCCACTTGGAAATGAGAAATCACTTTCTGTAACACTTCCTGCATACTGCCACCAATCTTTGTATTCTAAAATAGTACTCATGTATGGTCTAGGTCTAGCTACCATATCTTTTAATATAAAATTAGTTATAATAGCACCTGCTCCTATAGCACCAAACATACATATTCCAAACTTTCTTGTTTTCTTAAATAGCATTAAGAATATACTAAGTAATATTAAGAATAAACCTTTTTCAGCAAATAAACTTATAAACTTAAATAACCAGTTTAGATTACCATGTGTTAGAAGTGCTAGTTCATGTAAAATATTTAATATAGCATGATCAAATCCACTAAATGTAGTATTTAACCATTCAGCTGCTGCTGTTAGTTCCATATGTACCTCCTACTACATTATCATTTTACATTTATAATAAATTTAAAACAATAACATTACTTATTCTTTACATTTTTATTATCAATTATAGCTAGTAAACTTCTAAGTCTTATGGTAATTGCTCCCATATTAGATATTTCATCTATCTTTATTTGTGTATAGACTTTGTCTTTACTTTCAATAATTCTTCTTACTTCATCAGTAGTAACTGCATCTACTCCACAACCAAAAGATACTAATTGAACTAGATTAACATTATCTTTAGATTCACTTATATATTTTGCAGCAGCATATAGTCTTGAATGATAAGTCCATTGATTCATTACTTTTGTCTTAAATGGTTTTACTTTATGACTAATACTGTCTTCAGTTATAACTAATGCTCCTAGTGAAGTTATAAGTTTATTAATACCATGATTTATTTCAGGATCTAAATGATATGGACGACCACATAATACAATTATAGGCATATTTTTAGTTGAAGCAATTCCCATAAATTCTTCTGCTTTAGTTCTTATTTTTGATAAGTAATCATTATATGCTTCATATGCTTTTTCAACGGCTTTTTTAAGATTAGATTCAGTAGTTTCAATATTATAATATTTAATTATAGTTTTTATTCTTTTTAAGAATTGTTTTTTGTCTGCTAAACTTATAAAGTCATCTATAAATGTATCTTTGTTTAGATTATTTACATTACCTCTTATAACTTGAGGATAGTATGCTACTACTGGACAATTATAATGATTAGTACCAAGTTTTTCATCTACATTATAGCTCATACTTGGATAAAATATATAATCTACTTTAGAATCTAATAAATACTCTATATGACCATGAGCTAGTTTTGCTGGATAACAAATTGTATCTGATGGTATTGTGTGTTGTCCTTTTAAATAAAGACTTCTTGATGAGAATGGAGACACTACTACATTAAGTCCTAAAGTTTTAAATAAAGTATACCAAAATGGTAATAATTCATACATGTTAAGTACTAGAGGTATACCAATAGTAGTTTTTGATTCATCTATTTCATTATTCATGAATTCTTTTAATAAAGATTGTTTATATTCATATAAGTCATAGTGTTCTTGAAGATTACCTTTGTTAAGAGGTTTTGAACATCTATTACCTGCGATAAATCTTCTTTTCTTATCGAATGTGTTTATTACTAAATTACAATGATTAGTGCATCCATTACAATTTATATTTCTTGTTTCGTAGTTAAAGTTTTTAAGTTCTTCTAAAGTTAATACTTTACTTTTATCACTGTCTTTTTCTTTACTATAAAGTGCACTTCCATATGCTCCCATAAGTCCTGAATATTTTGGTCTTATTACATTGTGACCAATTTCCATTTCAAAGGATCTTAGTACTGAGTCATTTAAGAATGTTCCACCTTGAACAATTATGTTTTCACCTAAGTCTTTTGGATTTGCACATCTTATAACTTTATATAATGCGTTTTTAACTACACTCATTGAAAGGCCTGCTGCTATACTTTCTACTGAAGCACCATCTTTTTGAGCTTGTTTAACTGCACTATTCATAAATACTGTGCATCTTGAACCTAAACTAACTGGACTTTTAGCATAAAGACCTAAATGTGAGAATTCTTCTGTAGTGTATCCTAAAGCTTTAGCAAATGTTTGTAAGAAAGAACCACATCCTGAAGAACATGCTTCATTTAAATATAAACTATCTATTGAACCATTTTTAATCTTAAAACATTTTATATCTTGACCACCTATATCAAGTATAAAATCTACTTTAGGATTTATTTTCTTTGCTGCTGTATAGTGAGCAATTGTTTCAACTACTCCATAATCTATATTAAATGCATTTTTAATTAGTTCTTCTCCATAACCAGTAACTGCGCTAGACTTAATGTTAATATCTGGATATTTTTCATACAAATCTATCAAATACTTTTTAACTATTTCTACTGGGCTTCCTTCGTTTGATGAATAATATGGATTAAAAATATTACCATCATCATCACAAAGAACCATCTTAATAGTAGTGCTTCCTGCGTCTATTCCTAGATACATATTTTTACTTGGTTTATCTAATTCTTTTATAGTTGTATCATTATGTCTTTTTAAGAATTCTTCATATTCTTTTTTATCTTTGAAAAGTGGTTTAGTTTTTGTATAGTTGTTTTGTTCTTTAAACTTTTTAAATTTGTTTTCTAGTGATAAAAGAGTTGTTTCTTCTTTTACGTTTGCTAGTACTGAGCCTATTGCTACAAAGTAAAGGGCATCATCAGGAAGTACTCCTTTAGTATTTAATACTTCATCAAAACTATTTCTAAGTTCGCTATAGAAGTATAATGGTCCACCTAAATATAAAACATTATTGCCTATTTCTCTTCCTTGTGATAAACCTGATATTGTTTGGTTTACTACTGCTCTAAATATACCTGCAGCTATATCTTCTTTTCTAACACCTTGATTAAGTAGTGGTTGAACATCTGATTTAGCAAATACTCCACAACGAGATGCAATATTACATATCTTATCATGATGACTTGATAATTCATTTAATTCTTCACCATTAACATTTAATAAAGATGCCATTTGGTCTATAAATGCACCTGTTCCTCCTGCACAACTACCATTCATTCTCATTTCAAATCCACCAGTAAGAAACAACATTTTAGCGTCTTCTCCGCCTAATTCTATAACTGTATCTGTATTTGGATAATACTTTTTAACTGCTATTTTTTCTGCGAAAACTTCTTGAACAAATGGTATCTTTAGACTTTCTGCATAACCTAGCCCCGCTGAACCTGAGATAGTTACTGTAATCTTATCTTTCTTTATAACTTGTTTTAAATCATTTATTATTTTTAATATAGCACTTCTTATCTCAGAATAGTGACGTTCATATTTCTTAAAAATTATATTTTCTTTTTCATCAATTACTACACATTTTATAGTAGTAGATCCTATATCAAAACCTACTCTTTTCATATTACTTATCACCTTCTTCTGCGATAGCTAGCATTAATTTAATTCTATTTTCTTGATTTACTTTTGAAGCTCCTGCATCATAATCTATTGGAAATATATTAGCATTTGGATATAACATTCTAAGTGTTCTTATTGTACCTTTTCCTACTATGTGATTAGGAAGACATCCAAATGGTTGAGCACATATAATATTGTTATATCCTTTTTCTATTAACTCAGATACTTCTCCTGGTAAAAGCCATCCTTCTCCCATATTTACTCCTCTATCTATTACTCGATCTGCAAGTTTCTTTATTTTTTTAAATGGAGTTGGACATACAAATTCAGGATATGGTTTTAATGCTTCTTCCATGTCTTTTTCCCAAGAAGATGCAATTGATTCTACAGTCTTTCCTGCATACATACTTACTCTATTTTTTCCATAATATTTATGATTTATTTCTCCATCAGAAAAACAGAATTCAAAGAATGCTAGTACTCCTGGTACCATGTATTCACATCCTTCTTTAAGTAAGAATTCTTCTAAATTGTTGTTACCAAATGGAGAATATTTAACATATATTTCTCCTACGATACCAACTTTCTTTAATTTTCTATCTGCTCTTTTAATCTCATGGAAACTTTTAGCAATACTTTTTAGATTCTTTTTCATGCTTCTATTATTTAAACTTTTCTTAGAAGCGAAATCAGTAGATAATTTATTTATCCAATAATCTACTAATTTATCAGTTTCACCTTTTTTCTTTTCATAAGGTTTTACTTGATTCTTTAAAAGCATTATAAAATCTCCGTAGATAATAGCTCTAAGAGACATATATATCATCATTGGAGTTAGTTTAAATCCACTACATTTTTCTATGTTACTTGTACTTACTGAAATAACTGGTATATAATCATATCCCATATTTTCTAAAGCTTTTCTAAGTAAACAAATATAGTTAGATGCTCTACATCCACCACCAGTTTGAAATTGTATTAAAGCTACTTTATGAGTATCATAATCTCCACTTTTAAGTGCATAAAGTTGTTGTCCTATCGCACATATAGCTGGATAACAAATATCATTATGTAAGTAACTAAGTCCAGTATCTATAACATCTTTTCCTTCATAATGAAGTACTTCTACATTATATCCATATAATTTAAATACTTTTTTTAGAAGTCTCATATGTACTGGGAATATATCTGGTGCTAGTATAGTATGAGTTTTTTTCATATCTTTAGTAAATTCTGCTGTCATATATATGTCTCCTTTAAACTATTTTTTCTTTTCTTTGAAGATTTTAACTGATGTAATAACTGTTATTAAACTAAGAATACCTTCTACTAAAAGGTTAGCTCCAAGTAATATAGTTAATACCATTGCACTCTCACTAGGTTTTATCATTAAAACAATACCACAAATGCAAGCAAGTATTGCAAATATTAATATTAAGTACCATTCACGAATACCAAATTTACGTGCTTCATTAGCTATATGCATTTTAAACATACTATCTGTAAATATTGAAAGACCTAGTGCAATACATATGAAGTTGATAAATCCTTCAGGACGTACTAGAATGATAATACCAAGAACTGTTAATAATATACCAAATGGTAAGTCATATTGGAATGCTAAACGATATAGATCATTTGAGAAATAACCAAATAGTTTAATCATACCAAAAGCTATTAAAAGTATTGCGCATATTACAACTAACATTGTTTGTGAAAATGCTGGATTTATCATAAGTACTAATCCTAGAATACATAATATGATAGACATAACTATGTAACTTGTTTTAGCTATACGTATAAATTTACTCATCTTAGTTCCTCCTTTCATTATATAAATAGTATAACCTTATAATTTATTTTTTAAAATGGACAGTTTTTTAGTGATGTTTAATTTTTAGACAAAATGGTTTAAATGCATAAAAAAAGAATATTATTTAGAGTGTTTATTTATAAACTCTATTAATATCTCTTTAGTTATTTTAGTGTATGTAACATATTCTTTTACATATTTCTCATCTAGATTTCTTGATAGCCAGTCTATGCAGAATCCAAAGAATTGACATTTTATAAAACTTATTAAGAATCTCTTGTCTTTTTCATCTATGTTCATGTTTTTAGTAATTGAATTTATTAAAGTTTTTACTGTATATTCACAGGTATCCATTATAAATCTTTCATATATATTTTTATCTAGATGTTTGTATATATTAAGAATAGTTTTTTTGTTTTCAAGTGCATATTTGATAGCTACTTCTACTGCCATATCTATAGAATCTATAGTTGGATAGTTCTTAATTAGAATGTCTGTTTCTTCAGTAATAACATTTTCAAGTAAATCATTTATATCTTCATAATGATAATAAAATGTATTTCTATTTACTCCACATTCGTCAACAATATCTTTTACTGTTATTTGATTAAAAGGTTTCTCTTTTAACAATGTTATAAATGTGTCTTTGATTGCTTTTTTAGTAAAGTTTGCCATATTTCACCTACTTATTAAACTCACATATTATCTTTATGATATCACTTGAGTGTAATTTAAATTTTATCTCTGATAAAATTTTAGCACTTTTTAATTCTTCTGTTGACTTCGGATTTAATTCTATTATTTTTTCTAGTTCATCGTTTGTGAAAATATAATATGCAGGAACGTTCATTGATTCAGATTTTGATGTTCTAAACTTAATTAATTTGTCTCTTAGTGTTTCTTTATCATTTTCTGATTTTATATTTATTTCTTTAGTTTGCTCTGCTTTTGTAGAATTATCTTTACTACTACCTGAAATATATTTTTCATATTTTTTTGCTAAGCTTGTGTACTCATTGGTATTAACTTCAACAAAAAATTCAGCAGAACTTTTCATATCTTTTTGTTTAGCTAATAAATCTCTATCATAATTATTAATATCATTTTTAATGTAGTTTAGTAGTTGATCTACTCTAACTACATGACTTTTTATTTCTTTTTGAGCATATTTTATATTAACAATAGATTTTGGATTAGAAATAACAACTAGTGGTTTATACCATAAAGTATCAAAATTTTTTTCTTGAATCTTTACCATTAATTTATTATTTTTACTTATCCATCTTTTCTTTAATATTTCCATATGTCTACAAGCTTGAGTGTATGGTGAATAAATTGCTTCTTTATATTTTTTACCATTTAATTCATATTCTCTTACAAACTCTCCAGTGTGACTTACTGTTATATTTCCAATTAGATTTTTACATTCAACTAAATATATGAATCCTCTAGTAACAATTACATAATCTATTTGAGCTTTTAAATCTTCAAAAGGAATAGTTACATCATGAACTACATACATTCCTAAATTTGAGTTTTTAAGTTCAAAAGCAATATCTTTTTCACCTTGTAACCCTTTTTTTAATAATAAAATATCTTTATCTATGTCACTTGTATATTTTAATTTTGATTTTATATCTTCTAATTCTTTTATTTGATTTTCTAAATTGCTGTCTTCTTTTAGAAATATTGTTTCATTGAATCTTTTAAATAGTTCCATGTCATCACCTTCTTTTAAATTATATCATAGTTTGTTATAATATTTCTACAAGGGTGAAACTATGAAAATGTATGACTATGATAAGATTATTAAAAAACTTAAACTTGATGAATTAGATGATGAAAATAAATTAAAAAAAGTTATAAAATGTTCTGCAGATTGTTATGATACTTTAATTAGATTTTATAATTATTATTTAACATTAATAGAAAAGAATGATGACTTAGATGATTTTGATGAAGATATTAAAAAAATTAAAAATAGTAAAGCCAAAACTATTAAGGGATATTTAGATTTGATAGAAAGAATTGTTGATACTACTAATGAAATAGCTAATGAAACTATAGAGTTAAATACTGAAATACATAAAAAAGAAAAAGATAAAAAGAAAAATAAACCTAGTTTATTAAAAACATTATTTGTTGGTTCTTTATTTAGTAATAAAAAAGAGAAGAAGATTAAGAATAAGAATGATGAATCTTATCTTTTTGAAGAAACTGAACTTGAGGATGATGACTTTCACTTTGAGGATCCAGATTAAAAAGAGTTTTAAAACTCTTTTATTTTGTTTACATATACTTTTTCATTATTAGTATTATCACAATAATATTTGTAATTATTTTTTTCTAATAGATTTATTAAGTCTTTATGATTAGTGTAAAGTGTTATATATATTTCATTTACGTTATTTTTTATAGATTCAGTAAGAGCAATTTTTAAATATTTAGTACCTAGTTTTTTATATTTATCTGATACCTTTAAAGTACATATTTTTAATCTTTTAGATGGTTTTAATTCTTTAGTAAAATTATATATTTCTAGTTCATCTTCTATTTTTAGTACTAAAATGGAGGTTATTTTATTATTTTGGTATGTTACATATACTTTTCTATTTAAGTTGGTATTAAACCAAATGATAAAGTCTTTATATTCTGATTTTAATGAATCAAAGAAACTATCATTTATATCTAAATCTTTTAATTGCTTTTCTTCTATAGCTATGTTTTTCATTAATATAATTATATATTAAAATAAAAAGAATGTAAAATGCATTGTACATTTACACTCTCTTTAATTTTTAAATATTTTCTATTAGGACATTACCATCTTCTGTTGTTATTTTTCCTAAATAGTATTTTTCTATGAAATTCCATCTTTCATCATCTGTTTTTAATTTTGAAAAGAAGTAATTTAGGATTGTAACATCATTTTTATGTCTCATCTTTGCTTGATCAACTAATGAATTAGTATATGGTATGTTACCCTTTACTATTTGTCTAATCTTCTCTGGATAGTTTATACGAATAAATATTTCTGGTTTATTTCCACCTAATATTTCAAAGGTTACTAATCCAAATAATAAAGCTATATTAATTGCATCATATTTATTGTCTCTATCATTTAATCTTTTTCTTGCGATTCCTTCATATGTTACATATTCCGTTTTTTCTATTGATCTCATTCTTCTTAAGAATGCTGATGTATTAATTATTTTTTCTGCAATGCTTCTGAAGCTTCCTCTAGTTATCATAAATTTAATTTCGCCATTTATTTCTCGTGTTTCATAGAAAGAAGGTGTCATTGCATCTTTATAACTTGAAAGCATATCTAGATATGAGTTTGCTACAACTTTTGCTTTAAATTTATTTTTATATTTTTCTTCTAATTTTACTGCAAATTCATCATTTGAATAATATTTTCCTTCTATTTGAATTTCATTTAGTATATTTGAAACTATATCAATTTCATTTAATATTTTTTCTTTTAAAGTACTTAAATTTGATTCGTCAATCATTTTTATAGTTACCTTGTTTCTTAGTCTAATTACAGCACCATATTGGTCAAATATTCCTATATTATTGTTTAAATTATATTTGAATTCTGCAAATGTTAATTTGTTATATTGTTCTTCCCAAAGTGATTTTAAATCTATAATAAATATATCTCCTGAATCAGTTACTAAACATGTATCCTTTGATTTTAAATCTATTTCTTTTTTTCTACCATATGATATTTTCTTGAAATATTTTCCAAATTTAGATTTCATTAAATTTTTTTCTTGATCACGATCTACCATTGCATAACATTCTGTAAACATGTTTCTTGCTCTAGTGACTATTGGTTTACTTCCTCTATATCTATTATCTAAATCTTTTTCTATAGTTAGTAATGCTGATTTAATTTTATTTTCTAAATCATCTTCTCTACCTTTTGCAAAAACTGGTTTAAACATATCTGGTGTAACCAATAAATTATATTTTTTCTTAGAATCATATATATTTATGATAATACTTAATATTTTCTGAACTTGGAAATTGTGAAGTGCAGACATACCATATAATGTTTTCATATAATTTAAATCTCTATCATAATAATCTAGTCTTGCTACACCTGTAGGCACATCTTTGCTTCTTGCTACTCTACCAATTTCTTGAACATAATCATTTAAGTTTCCACTCGCAGCATAATGATAAACACTATCAATATCTTTTATATCAATTCCCATTCCAAAAGCTTTTGTTGCAAACATAATTTTCTTTTTATTATCTCTAAATTCCAACATATTTTCGCTTTTTTCATTATTATTAAAAGAATTTCCACCTGTATAGATAGTAAATTTATCTTTATATTCTTTGAGATTTCCAAAACCATTGATTGGATTTGCTTCGTATGCATGTCTAGCTGTTGATGCATATGGAAAATATACTATAACTTTATTATTATTTTTTATATATTCTTCTATTCTTTCTTTAAATTTTGCATTTTTTAATAATTCGTGTTCATCTTTGTTTTTTGTTTTTTCTTCACTATAGTTATGTATATCAAATTTTATTTCTTTTCTAATGACTTTTCCATAGTATGTTATTGTATCTCTTAAATTTAAACTTGTTTTAATGTCACTCACATCATCATATTTTCCACCATTTACTGCTGTCGCGGTAAATGTACATATAGGAAATGAATATATTATTTTATTTATATCTTTTAAACCTTTTGAATTTCTAACTTTTCTTAGTTTGTCAAGATAAGAACCTAAATACCAATAATCTGGTCTAAATCCTTTTCCCCATGTAGAAACTATGTGTGCTTCATCTATTATTACTAATCCTATTTTTCTATCACCAATTAATTGATCGATTGAGTATGATAATAATGTTTCTGGTGCTAAATATAACAGATTTATTTTTCCTTCTGATATATCATTTACTATTTTTTTCTTTTCAAGTGGATTAATACTAGAATTTAATCTTTCTGCATATCTATATCCTCTTTCATGTAAATTTCTGACTTGATCGTTCATTAGCTCGATTAGTGGAGTTATTATTATTGTTAGTAAACCTTTTTCTTTAGCAAGATATACTGCAGGTATTTGGAACATTACAGATTTTCCAGCACCTGTTGGAGCAGTTACAAATATATCTCTATAACCACTTAATTTTTCACCTTTAGTTTCAATTGCCAACTCTTCACATTTTCTTGCATTTAATGCTTGTTCTACCATATCAGACATTATTTGTGATTGGCTTACCTTAATCATATTAGTATTTATTCCTGGATTTTCATAAAAGTCAAGTTCTTTAAAACCTTTAAAGTCTGGTATTTTTATATCGTTTTTAGCTATTTTTTCAAATTCTTCTGTTAGGTCTTTTCTATATGCATATTTGTCATAATCACTTAAAATATAAGTTCCTTTATAATTAAGATATGCACAAAAATTTTTATAGATATCTTTTACTCTATTATCGTCATTTACTAATTTTATACCTATATTTTTATAATTTCCATTCTCTAACTCTAAAATCTTTTCAATATATAATTCTTCGTTTCCATCTATTTCATATATGAATTCTGTTTCTTTACTTCTATCTAATTTTAATGGACTATCATTATATTTATTTTCAAACTCTATATTTTCTATATCATATTCAAAATTTTTGTATGTTATGTAATACTCTTTATTTAAATAAATTATTTTACTATATATTTGCGATATCATATCTAGATTTTCTGGTATTTCTTTGATATTATCATTGCTTATAATCTCATAATATGAATTTAACATATCAGTGTTACTTAATGCGCATGGGTATAGTTCTGGATATATGTTGTTATATACAATTTTTAATTTTATATTAAACATCCCTAACATTGTATTTAACATATTTCCATTATCTTTATAACATAAAAGTGCATACTCTTCATATGTAATGTATTTATCTTCTTTCATTGCTGTTATAAGACTTAACAACTCTTTTGAATACTCTAAATTATAATTTAATATATCATATTTTTGATTATTATTATCACATAATGGCTTAACATTGAATTCATTTATTTTTTCTTTACTAAAACCTTTTAATACTATTAAGTTCATTTTTACTTCACCTGCTTTAATTATAACATATGGATTCTCTAACTGTGTGCTAAATTTGTTATTTATTTAATATTATTTTTTAAAATATTATAACACAATAAAAAAGATTACCAAAGTAATCTTAATCTTCTTTATCATTTGTAGTTATTCCATTTGGAAAATTTAATAAATTATTCTTATTCTTAAAAAATTCTATTACAAGATCTGTCGCTTGAGCTTTTTTATTTTCTCTAAATACGTCATGTGTAGTTTTTTCTAACATTATTAGTTTCTTTAAATTATTTTGTACACTACTATAAACATATTCTACTGATTCTTGTGGAACTATAAAATCTGATGTTCCTCTAAATATCAATGTTGGAATTTTTACTTCTTTAATACAATCTTGTAGTTCTTTTACTATTTTAAAGAATTCTATATAACAGTTTGCTGGTAGCTTTAATAATCTATTTGTTACTAATTGTGCTCCATATTCTTCAAATATTTTTGGTGTTGAAGTTAAAGCAGTATTGATGTTAAACTTAGTATTTTCAAAGCCACTTATTCTAAATGCAGGTGCTACTAAAACTAGTTTTTTAACTTGTGGATATTTTGATGCTACGTATGAAGCTAATACTCCACCCATGGAATGTCCTACAACATATATTTTTTTATATCCGTTAGATATTAAGAATTCCATTTCACTATCTACTTTTTTAATCCAATCTTTGTAAGTTATTTTCTTTTTAAAATCACCATCATGCCCTGGTAAAGTAAAAGTAAAAACATCATAGTTACTAACTAGTTCTAATCTATGTGTTAAATATTCTTGATCATATACTCCACCTGCAAAACCATGTATAACTAATATTGCTTTTCTAAATAATTCCATACTACTCACTTCCTATGGTATTATTTTAGCATAATTAGTTTTATCTTGCTATATTATTCTAATTCTTCTTTCCAACTTGCATCTAATTCTTCATCATCGTAGAAAATACAACTTAATTTACTTACTGCTTTATATAGTTTTCCTACACCTTTTTCACTCTTTTCATAGTTTGCAATGAATGCATCATCTATTCCTAGACTTCTTCCTTCACTATATGAATCTATATCAGCTCCAATATATGTAAATTTCCAATCTTTATGAGCTTGAATTAATTCTTTTATTTGTGATTTGTTATATTTTGTTGATGCGTTTTCATAGCCATCTGTTGTAATAACAAATATTACTTTATTAGGATCTTTATCTTCCATTTCTCTTATAGTTTTACCTATTGCATCTAATAAAGCAGTACATCCTCTAACGTAATATTCTTTACTAGTTAGTTTTTTTACATTATCAATATCTTCTCTATTATGTAACACTTCATACTTATCATCAAATAATATTGTTGTTACTTTTACATTTTTTCCTCTTTGCGAATCAATATAACTATTATATCCTCCTATTGTATCCTTTTCTATTCCACTCATAGAACCACTTCTATCAAGTAGAAATACTACATCCATTTAGTTGTCTCTCATTTTATTTTTCATACTCTCTCCCTCATTTCTCTTTAATAATAATATTTTCAATTATCTATTTGGTCGCTTTAAAAGTGACATTTATGTTATAATTACCTAAAGAGGAAATTATGAAGGAAGAATTAAAGAAATATATTAATTTAAATTTAGAAAAAGAAGATAAAACTGAACACAAAAAAAGTGAATTCGTATATATTGGAAAACTTAAAAATATTTTTTATGATGAATATTATAGTGAAGATGATGATTTAGAAATTTGCGAAGAACCACAATATAAAACTAGTATTAACTCAGTTGAACAATATTTAAAAGATAATGATAAATATAATGATTTTCAAACTATGTTATTTAAGCTAATTGATGAAAGAAATCTTAAAGATAGTGATGTTTATAATAAGGTACATATAGATAGAAGATTATTTTCTAAAATTAGAAGTGATAATAACTATCATCCTTCTAAAGAAACTATTATATTACTTGGTCTTTCATTAGAACTTAGTGAGCTTGAGATAGTTGAATTACTAGATAGTGCTTCTTATTCACTTCCTAAAAATAATTATTTTGATTTAATAATTAGATTTTGTTTTATTAATAAAGTATATAATATAAATGATGTTAATGAGTTATTATATGATTATGATTGTAAGCTATTAAATGCATAAAAAAAGAGTTAAAACAAATTAACTCTTTTTTTCTTTTATAATATTCTCTATTTCTTTAGTTAGTGATTCATTTTCATCGTCTTCTACTACATCCCATATAGGATTATTATCTTCATCTATTATTGGTACTACATCTATATTTCCATCATTATTGACTATTTCCAATTCGTCTTCCACTATACCAACGCATAAATAATAGTCAAAACTTAATACTTTTTCTAATAAGTCCTTAGTATTATTTTTGTGAGCTATTTTATAAAATCTACGCATATCATTATTTCTAATTGATTCTAAAACTGCATACATGTGTTTACAAAAAAACTCACATGGACAATTACAATATAGTTGTAGTTTCTTTTCTTCATCATTATATTTAACAATTACTAGATAATCTTTTGTTCCTTCAACTACTGCAAAATATCTATCATCTATTTTTTCTAAGAATAATACACTACCATCATCATAATATTCTATACCACGTTCTATAATTCTATCATCAAATATTTCACCTATATCATCATTAAATAAATCAAAATTAAATTCTTTTTTGTATTCATATTTATTTGATTCACCTGTTAAACTAGATATCATTTCATAAAGAAATCCTTCTAACTTTTTAGGTAAGTTTTGAAATATAAAATTAAGTATATTATAGATATATGTTATTTCATTTGGTATGTATTTATTAAATTTAACACTTATCTTCTCTTTGTTAGATGTTTCAACATTAACATTTAAAGTAACAAGTCTTTCATCATTAAGATTATCTTCTATAAAGTTAGTTTTAATACTTTTCAAGTTATTAACATTATTTATAAATTCAATTATTCTATCATTTGGTATATATTCATAACTAACATATTTTTCTACATCTTTAGTTTGCATAAGAGCTAGGTCTATCCAACTAAGTTTATATGTCTTAGTACTTTTAAGTTCATCTAGTCTAATATAAATATAATAACCTTCATAATTAAATAAAGTTAATTCTAAAATATTTTTATCTTTCTTGAAGTGTTTTTGTACTTGTTCTATCTTTTTAGTTATTTCTTCTTTCATAGTTATCACATCCATTTTTATTTTAACATAAAAACTATGTAATTTCTTACATAGTCTTCTATTATTTACCTAGTTTTTCTAGTTCTTTTATATCATTTTTGTAAGTTTCTAGGTCTTTGTTCCATCTTGTGATTAGTTTTTCATCGTGTTTATCAAACTTATAATTATCGTTTATATATTTACCTAAGTAATTTGATACTTTAGTAGCACCATATACATTTAAGTGATCTCCTTCATCACAAGTGTCTTCATTAAAGTCCAGATTAAAGTCTTTATAGTTTAAATTTAGGTCAGTAAATTTAATATCATTTTCTTTTGCGTAATCACTTACTGTATTACTTCTTTCTCTCTTCCATGAGTCTGGTGAAGGAATCCATATAAACTCTATATCAATACCTTCTTCTTTAGCTGTTTTTACTATTAGGTCTATATATTTTTTATTTGTTTCATTTAACTTGGCTCTTTCATCGCTGTCATAGATATAATCTTTAGTATATGCCTTTTTAACTGTTGTTATATCCATTCCTTTATGAGGATTATAATAGTCACTTAAAGCATATTTAAAGTCATTTTTAGTTAGTTCATTATATCTTGAATGATATCCTAGTATTGGCATAATCATTGTAGCTTGTTTACCATAACTAAAGT
>CAKOJC010000016.1 GCA_934088535.1 uncultured Bacilli bacterium
AAACATCCTAAAAAGGGAGTTGAACCATATGGAAAAGAAGCTAGCGATTATACATGTAATAGAGTTAAAAATGCAAAGAAACTAGAAATTGAATATGATAGTGGAAGTTCAAAAATTGATAAATATGAAAGAGCACTCGGATGGATATTTGTAGATGATTCGTTACTTCAAAAAGAACTTATAGAAAAAGGCTATGCCAAAGTAGCCTATCTATATGGAAAATACATGTACACTGAAGAACTACAAAGAGAGGAAGAAAAAGCAAAAGAATCAAAACTTGGTGTATGGAGTGATGAAGTACAAAGTGAAACACAAAGTACAGACAATACAAGCAATATAGAAGAAACTAAAGATACGAATACAAATGAAGAAAAATCATTCATAGAAAAACTTATAGATAAAATTTTAGATTCTCTAAAAGATGCAATAAATAATCTATTTAAAAAAATAAAAAAAGAAATAATTAAACAAATAAATAAAATATTTGACTAAAAAATATAATATATTATAATAATATGTACTATATTGGAGAAAAAAGAGTATGAGAAAAGATGAAAAATTTTTAAAAGATTTAGAAAGTAAATTTAATGATTTAAAACCAAGACAAAAAAATAAAATAATGAAAAAATATACTAAGTTTATAGAAGATGGTAAAAAGAATAAAAGAAAAATGACTAGTATATTAAAAGACTTAGGTAAACCTGATGAAATAGCTAAAAGAGAATTAGAAAATCTAAATACTAATAAATTTAAATTATTTACTGAATCTTTAAAAGAAAAACTAAATTCAATAAAAGAAAAAACTCTTAAAAAGAAAAAACTCAAAGAAACAAAAGAAAAATTAAAAGAAGAATTTATAAAAGAAAAAAAGCCTAAAAAAATAAAACTTCCTAAAATTAAAGAAGAAGATACTTTAAAAGAAAATATAGAAGAAGTTATTGAAGATGCTAAGGAAGAAATAAATAATGTAACTGAAATAGTAACAGAGAAAAAAATATTTGAAAGTAAATCTTCTAGAATAAAAAGAATTATTTTTAAGACCTTAGGAGTTATTTTAACTATAATACTACTATTTATATGGTTATGGTTATTAATAGTGTTTATGGCTTCTATATTTGCTTATTTAGATGGTGTTAAACTTATAGGACTTAATATAGCACTTCTAGGAATAGTACTTTTAGTTTTATCACTAGTTATATTAATAAACAAAAGTATATTTAAAAAGAAAATAAGTTTAAAATGGTCATTAATATTTATAATAATATTTATAGTAATTATAGCTTTAGGAGTAACACTATTTATAAAAGAAATATCAAATATAAAAACTACACATGATGTTAGTGATAAATACACAATGACAAAAAGCTCTACAACATACAACTTATCAAAAGATGATAAACCATTCTATATAACATTTAATAGTAATTATAAAACTAAATATATAGTAGAATATGATGAGTCTCTAAAAGATAAAGTAAAAGTAGAAGTTAAGTACTATGAATGCTATTATGACTACTTTATAAAGAAAAGTACAGATAGTGCATATATATCATTAAAATTAAATAAAAGAGATCGTTTAAGTGTATATATAGATGACTTAAAAGAAGGTAAAATCTTTGATAACGATGAACTAGAAAGATACACTGTCAAAATAATAGGATCTAAAAAAGACATGGAAAGAGTAATTATAGAATAATTATTCTTTTTTTAATTCATCTAACTTTTTATTAAGTTCTTCAATTGCTTTCTTTAAGACATCCACATCACTATTACTAGAAGGATAGACTTCTCTAATAATCTTTCTTATCTTTTCAATATCATATATTACAGGATTATATAAACACTTAACTTCTTTAGAATTAATATTTATAATACTACCATTTATTCTAGATTCTATTATATTTTGACTAGCTGCATTTGTAAGAATGGTTTGTCCAATAAGAATAATCCAGTTACCTAACATATTTTGTTCAGGGGCAGTTAAGCTATCAACAAGAACTAAACCTAAAATAAATCCAATCGTAGTTGAATATCTTGGATTAGTATTAAATATGTCATCATAACTTTCTTTCATACTTAATAATATGTTTTAAGTACAAAAAAACTCATACAACATATATTACTAAAGAAGGAGGTTATATGAATTTATGTGATTTGGACTTTAATAAAAAAGCTATCATAGATGATATAACTTTACATGGTATTAAGAAAAGAAGGTTATATGATTTAGGTTTTATACCAAGAGAAACTGTATATAAAATGTTTAATTCTATTTATAAGAATCCTAAATGTTATAAAGTTAAAAATACTTTTTTAGCATTAAGAGACGAAGATGCTATTAACATAGAGGTTCATTATGAATAAAAATATTCTTTTAGTTGGTAATCCTAATGTAGGTAAATCTTCTATTTTCAATATATTAACTCACTCACATGAACATACCGGTAACTGGACAGGTAAAACTGTTAAATTAGCTAAAAAAAATATTATAAATACTAATTATACTTTAATAGATTTACCAGGTATATATTCACTTTCAAGTCTTAGTGAAGAAGAAATAGTAGCTAAAGATACTCTTTTATTTGAACAATATGAAAAGATAATTTATGTTATGGATGCATCTAATATTGAGAAGAACTTACATCTACTTTTACAAATACTTGAGATTAATAAAAATATAATTTTATGTCTTAATATGATAGATGAATTAGATTCTAAAGGTATAAAAGTAGATGATAAAAGATTAAGTGAAATACTAGGTATAAAAGTAATAAAGTGTTCTGCATCAAAGAACATAGGTATTAAAGAATTAATAGATTCTTTAGATACAACAAGTACTAGTAATTATAACTACATTTATGATTTTAATATCGAAAAGAGTATATCTGATATATTTGACTATCTTACTCATCAATTCAAATCTAGATTTATAGCATTAAGTCTTTTAGAAAAAGATAAAACCTTAGTAGAATCTATAAACAAAAAATATAAAGTAAATATTATTAATGATGATATACAAAATTATTTAATGGATATTAATTCAGAAAAAATATCAGACAAAGTATCTCTTTTATTAAATGATATTTCTAAAAATATTACAAACGAAGTAGTAAAAAGATCAAAAGAAAAAGAAATAGGTGTTATAGATAAAATATTTACTAAAAAGATTTATGCTTTATCTATAATGTTTATTGTTATGTTTGGTATATTTTTAATTACTATAGTACTTGCTAATTATCCAAGTGATGCTCTTAGTTATTTATTTTCAAAGTTAGAAGTTCTCTTATTAAACTTAGTTCAATATTTAAAGATTCCAGGGTATATTTATGAACCACTTATCTACGGAGTATATAGAGTTGTTAGTTTTATAGTATCTGTTATGTTTCCACCATTAGTTATCTTTTTCTTTTTATTTACCTATGCTGAAGAAAGTGGAATACTTCCAAGACTTGCTTTTAACTTTGATAATGTCTTTAAGAAATGTGGTTGTCATGGAAAGCAAGCATTAACTATTTGTTCGGGCTTTGGATGTAATGCTTGTGCAGTAGTAGGAAGCAGAATAATAGATAGTAAAAGAGATAAACTGATAGCTATATTAACAAATTCGTTTATTCCCTGTAATGGTAGATTTCCAATGATAATAGCTCTCATCACAATGTTTTTTACTACATCTAATAACAAACTACAAGTATCTTTCTATTTAACTTTATTTGTAATACTTTCTATTTTAATATCGCTGCTTACTTCATTTATATTATCTAAAACTATATTAAAAGGGTATAATGGTTTCTTTATACTAGAACTTCCTGATTATAAAAAAGTAAAACTAAAAAAAGTATTAAAGAATAGTCTAGTATATAAGTCTTTATCTATATTAAAAAAAGCAGTATTAGTATCAATTCCTTGTGGAATAATTATATATCTGATGACTAATACTACTATTAAAGATATTACTTTATTTAAAGTTATAAGCGAATTCTTAGAGCCATTTGCTTCTCTTATAGGCTTAGATGGTGTTATACTTTTATCTTTCTTTTTGGCATTACCAGCTAATGAAATAGTTCTACCAATTATTATAATGGGATATCTAGGCGATAAAAATGTACCAATGATATCAAACTATCTTTCTATTAAAGAAGTATTGATTAACAATGGATGGACATATATGACAGCACTTTCTACTATATTATTTTCTATTATGCATTTTCCATGTGGTACAACTCTTGCTACTATTAAAAGTGAAGTAGGCACAAAGTGGATGATATATAGTTTCTTTATACCACTTATAACTGGAATATTATTTTTGTTAATACTTAATGTATTGCATGGCTTTTAACCCAAGAAAAAAACTCTAGAAACTCTAGAGTTAATATTCAACTGGCGCCTGATGCAGGACTCGGACCTGCGACCTAACGGTTAACAGCCGTGCGCTCTACCGACTGAGCTAATCAGGCACTTGCATAAATAATTATAGATTATCATTTGATATTTGTCAACAAAAATATAGACATTTATTATAAAAATTGATAAAATTAATATGAATTAAGAGGGAAAAGTATGAATAATAATATAGAAATGGTAGATTTAAGTAGTAATAATCAAAATACAAATATAAATACTAATAATACAGTTGTTAATCCAAGCAATCCAAATCATGTTAGTATTTTAGAAATGTATGGAGAAAATTTAAGTAGAAAAGAATATGTTACTAACCCAGCAATTGGAAGAGATAGTGAAATAGAACAAGCTATAGTAATACTTTTAACACCAGAAAAAAGTGCTCTTTTAGTAGGTAAAGCTGGTGTAGGTAAAACTGCTATTGTTGAAGGTATAGGGTACAGAATGAAAAATGGTATGATACCTAATGCACTAAAACCATATGAATTAATTAAAGTTAATATTTCAAGTTTACTTGGTGAAACTAAAGTAGGCGAAGGACAAACTGAAAATAGACTTCAATTATTAGTAGATGAATTAAAAACTAAAAAGAATATTATATTATTTATAGATGAAGTTCACCTTCTAGTTAACAGAAACACTACTAACATGAGTATAGACTTTGCCAACATGTTAAAGCCAGGTCTAGACCGTGGTGATATTAAAATGATAGGTGCAACTACATATGAAGAATATGAAGCATATATTTTAAGAGATAGAGCCTTCTTAAGACGTTTCTTAAAAGTAGATGTAGCTGAACCAGATGAAGATCAATGTACACAAATCTTACTTGGAACATATCCTAAATATGAAAAAAGAACTGGTGTAAAACTTGAATATACTGACTACTTAAAAGAAAAAATATTCAGATTTATAGTTCAAATGACAGATGAATATAAAAGAATTTATGAAATAGGTAATAGATACCCGGATGTTGCTCTTACAATCGTTATGAGTGCATTCTCACTTGCTTCATATGAAAATAGTCCAGTCGTAACACTAAAACATTTCTATAAAGCAATATGTAGAACAAAAGTAGTATATGAAGATGCTAAAGTAAAAGAAATAGCTAGATTCAAAGAATTATTCAAAGATATTATTGCTGAAGAAAATGTGGATCTAAACGATATGTAAAAAAATAAAATATATATAAAATTTAAAAATACAAAGAAAATTCTATGTGAAACTATAATTATCACTAAGAGAATTTTCTTTTTTTATTATCATAAAATCATCTCAAAATAAAATTTTACCAATTTGAAATGATTTTTTTAATTTTGTAGTATACAACTAACGAAAGGAAGAATTATGAAAAAAGCAATAAAAGTAAGAAATATAAGTAAGACAATTGGTAGAAAGAAAATATTAGATAACATTAGTTTTGATATTTATGAAGGCGAAATAGTAGGTTTAGTTGGTAAAAATGGAGCAGGTAAAAGTACACTCTTAAAGATTATGACTGGTCTTTATAGTTATGACGAAGGAGAAATTTATTATTATAATTACAATTTAAGAACTGATTATGAAAAAGCTATGTCTATCGTAGGTACACTAATAGAAAATCCAGATATGTATAATAATCTATCTGGAAAAAAGAATCTAGAGTTATTTAAAAGCATGTTTAAAGGCATAGATGAAGGAACTATAGAAGAAATAGTACGTATAGTTGAAATGGAAAAATACTTAGGAAAAAAGTTTAAAACATACTCTCTAGGGATGAAAGAAAGATTAGGTATCGCATCGTCCCTTATTAATAAACCTAAAATACTTATTCTAGATGAACCAACTAATGGTCTTGATAGAGAAGGTGTTAAAAATATAATGAAAATGTTAAAAGATTTAAAAGACACAACTATTATTATATCTTCACATATGCTTAGTGATATAGAAGAGTTATGTAATAAGATTATATTTATAAATGATGGTAAAATCGATAGTATAAAAATAAAACAAAATGATAATAAGAAAAATATAGTTTTTGAAGTAGATGATTTTTCTAAAGCAAGACTAATTATAAAAGATTACTGTGTTAATGAAAATTTAGAAGTCTATGAAACAGATGACATGGTAAGTTTAATAAATAAAGAACTTGTACTTAATAATATAAATGTTTATAGGATTAGTGAATCTACCAATACACTAGAAAATGATTTCTTTAAAATGATAGGTAAATCAAATGATAAATCTAATTAAAAATGAATTTATAAAACTAGGCAAGTTTAAATTTATATGTTCACACTTAGTATTTTTAGCTTCAATTGTTGTTTATTATTATGTAAATAAAAAAGTAATAACTGAAGATTTTATTTTAAAACTAATACCATTTGTAGGAGTAGTTCTGTCAATTATATTTTGTTCGATTATGTCAAGTGAATATTCTAAAGGCACATTTAGAATTTACCTTACAAAACCTATAAAAAGAACTAAAGTATATATATCAAAGTTATTAACAATTTTTTTGACTTTATTCAGTATTTTACTACATAATTTGACAATTTACGCATTATTTACACAGTCAATAAGTGTAAACTTTACTACTAAATATATTAGTTATTCACAATCTCTCGTATTAATCTCAGTAATTATTATGATGTTATCAACAATTATAAAATCATCCTCATTAATATCAGGAATAACTATATTGTTATTAACATTTGGTTTCACGCTGTTTGAATTATTAACATTAACTAATCTTAAGTTCTTAGAATATACATTTTTACCATACTTAGATCTAAATATGTTAAGTGATATTAAATTAATAAATGAAACATTAAACACAAATCTATCCCTAAGAAAATCTATTCTAGTAATTTTTATTTATTCAGTATTATTTTTTATAGTTGGTTTAATTGTTTTCAATAAAAAAGATATTAAAAATTAATATCCTTTCTTTTTATAATAATCATGTAATTCTTTAAATCTATTAAAGTGTACTATCTCTCTTTGTCTTAAGAAACTAAGTGGAGCAAGTAAGCTTTCATCATCAGTTAAATCCATTAAGTTTTCATAAGTAGCTCTTGCTTTTTCTTCAGCTGCCATATCTTCTTGAAGATCAACTATTGGATCTCCTGTAGAAGCTATATAAGCAGCTGTGAATGGAATACCATCTTGATTAAATGGAAATACTCCTTTTTTATGTGACGTGTACCATCCTTCAAGTCCATTCTTTTTTAACTCTTCAACACTAGCATCCTTAAGTAATTGACTAACCATTGTACATATCATCTCAACATGACCAAGTTCTTCAGTACCAATATCAGAAAGAAGAGCTTTACCTTTATCATCTGGCATAGTGAATCTCTGCATTAAATATCTTAAAGATGCTCCAAGCTCACCATCGCTTCCACCAACTTGAGTAATTAACTGTTTAGCCATCTTTATATCTTTCTTTCTAACATTGACTGGATACTCTAAAGTCTTTTCATACTTAAACATACTAGTTACCTCCTTTATCCCAAGGCCAAGGATTATCTATCCAAGTCCATTTATCACTACTAACAACATCTTTTACACATAATGGACCATAAACATTCTCATATTTATTTTTTAGTTCATTATACATTTTTTTATATTCTTGAAAATTACTTAACATTTTCTTATCATCAGGATATATATCTAAATATAAATTCATATCCTTCATCGCAAAATTATACATTTGTATCTTATAAAGTAACATATCTCTATCATTAGTAACTTTTAATTTGTAAACATGATTCTTATATCTAGAATACATATCACTAAACATATTACCTTTATTAAACCCTTCCATAGGTGAATACAAACTCTCATCTCTATTAAAATTAATACTATCAATATTAATATCTATATCATTATATTTACTCTTATCAACATATTTATTTATGTCATACTCATATTCAAGTTCATTAGACACTATATCGAAGTAATTATTATTTTCATCATATAACATTTTCAAATCCTCCTAGACTATTGTATGTAAGTAAAAAAACTATCGTATAGACTAGTTACTCAAAAAAATGTAAAATATACAAAAATACTTGTATAAATTTTTCTAATAATGATACAATGAATATGGTGATATAAATGCAATATAAAATAACAACTTATTCCGAAGATGATACAATCGAATTAGCTCAAAATATTGAATCTGAAAAATTTCCTAATATGG
Source organism: uncultured Bacilli bacterium (assembly GCA_934088535.1). The sequence goes on from CAKOJC010000016.1 coordinate 8,585, forward strand.
TTATATGTTTAGTAGGAGATTTAGGAAGTGGTAAAACAGTATTTGCTAAAGCATTCGCACAAGCACTAGGTATTAATGATAACATCACATCTCCAACTTTTAATATTATTAAAGAATATGATGGTGGAGAAATGAGAATGTTCCATATGGATGTATATCGTCTTAGTGATGTAAAACAAGATTTAGGAATAGAAGAATACTTCACTAAACGTGGTGTATGTATTATTGAATGGGCTGATTTAATTGAAGATATCCTACCTAAAAATAGATTAGATATCAAATTTAAAATGGTTGATGAAAATACAAGACAATTAGTAATCACACCACATGGAAATAAGTATGAAGATTTATGTGAAAGAGTTTTATAGAACTCTTTTTTTTTAGTTAAAATTATAGTAAAATAATATTATAATAGGAGGAACAATGAAAACACTAAGTGATATAGAATTAAAAAGAATAGATGCATATTATAGAGCATGTAATTACTTATCAGTAGGTCAACTATATTTAAAAGATAATCCTCTTTTAAAAGAAAAGTTAACACTTGATCATATTAAACCAAATGTAGTAGGTCACTGGGGAACAGCACCTGGTCAAAACTTTGTATATGTTCATCTAAATAGAATAATAAAAAAGAATAAGTTAGATATGATATATATATCTGGTCCAGGACATGGTGGACAAGCAATGGTTGCTAATACTTATTTAGAAGGAAGTTATACTGAAATATATCCTAATATTACTGAAGATGAAGATGGTATGAAAAAATTATTCAAACAGTTTAGTTTCCCTGGAGGAATTAGCTCACATGTAGCACCAGAAACACCAGGTAGTATTAATGAAGGTGGAGAGTTAGGTTATAGTCTTGCCCATGCTTTCGGAGCAGTACTTGATAATCCAAGTCTTATAGCTGCTTGTGTAGTAGGAGATGGAGAAGCTGAAACTGGTCCTTTAGCTGCATCATGGCATCTAAATAAAATAATAAACCCATTAACAGATGGTATAGTACTTCCAATACTTCATTTAAATGGATACAAAATAGCAAACCCAACAATATTTGCAAGAATGCCAGAAGAAGAAATGATTAAATTTTTTGAAGGTTGTGGATGGGATCCATATATAGTTGAAGCAAATACAACTGCTAAAATGCATGAATGTATGGCTAAAACATTAGATAGATGTATTAGAGATATAAATATTATAAAAGATAAAACAAGACTTAATAAAAGAGCAACTTTCCCAATGATTATTTTAAAAACTCCAAAAGGTTGGGGTGGTCCAAAATTCATTGATGGAAAACAAATCGAAGGTACATTTAGATCACATCAAGTACCAATTATAGTAAATAAAGAACATCCAGAAAACGTAGAAATACTAGAAGCATGGATGAAGAGTTATAAACCAGAAGAACTATTTGATAAAAATGGTACACTTAAAAAAGAATTAAAAGCATTAGCTCCAACCGGAGAATACAGAATGGGAATGAATCCACATGCTAATGGTGGAAAACTTCTTGAAGAATTAAATATACCAGATTTTAGAGGCTATGCTCTTGATATAAAAAAACCAGGAGAAGTAATAGCCCAAGATATGATGGAACTAGGATACTTCATAAGAGATATTATTAGACTAAATGAATCTAAAAAGAACTTTAGAATATTTGGTCCAGATGAAGCACTTTCTAACAGACTAAATCATATTTTTGAAGTAACTAATAGACAATGGAATGGAATAAGATATGACTCAGATGAATTTATAAATCCATATGGAAGAGTAATAGATTCAGTACTTTCTGAACATCTTTGTGAAGGTATGTTAGAAGGTTACTTATTGACAGGTAGACATGGATTTATGCATAGTTATGAAGCGTTCATTAGAATAGTTGATTCAATGGCTAGTCAACATGCTAAGTGGTTAAAAGTAACAAAAGATCTACCATGGAGAAGAGATATAGCATCTCTAAACTATATTTTAGCTTCATATGTATGGCAACAAGACCATAACGGATTTACACACCAAGATCCAGGATTCTTAAATCATATTGTTACTAAGAAAGCAGACATAGTAAGAATATATTTACCTCCAGATACTAACACTTTAATTTCATGTTTTGATCACTGCATTAGAAGTAAAAACTATATAAATGTTATAGTTGCATCTAAACATCCAAGACCACAATGGTTAACAATGGATGAAGCAATTAAACACTGTACTAAAGGACTTGGTATATGGAAATTTGCTAGTAATGATGAAGGAGAAGAGCCAGACTTAGTAATGGCTTGTGCTGGTGAAACACCAACTATAGAAGTACTGGCTGCTACTAAAATACTAAGAGAGAATTTCCCTGAATTAAAAATAAGAGTAGTAAATGTAGTTGATTTAATGAAACTTGAAAGTCCTGAAAATCATCCTCATGGACTAGATAATGATGAATATAATAGTATATTCACAAAAGATAAACCAATTATATTTGCATTCCATGGTTATCCAAACTTAATACACCAATTAGCATACAAGAGAGATAATAAAAATATGCATGTACATGGATATATTGAAGAAGGTACAATCACTACAACATTCGATATGAAAGTACAAAATAAATTAGATAGATTTAACTTAGTAATAGATGCCCTTAAATATTTACCAGAACTTGGTGATAAGAGAGCTTCACTTACTGAATGGTGTAAAAACAAGTTAATTGAGCATAAAGAATACATCCATGAATATGGAGAAGATATGCCAGAAATTAAAAATTGGAAATGGTAAAAAAAACGTAAGATTAATTCTTACGTTTTTAATTAGTCACCAATAACTTTTTGTTTTGTTACTTTTTTCTTAGAAATTACCCAACTATAATTTTCTTTTACTATTGTACTTCCACAGAACTTACATTTATCACTTTGATTCTTTTTAGAAATTGGAGCACCACAAGTAGGACATTTAGTAGTAGCACTTTTCTCAGTACTTACAAAAGTAACAATACATTCAACATCTAATCTAACATTCTGCCCTCTAGCAATAACAATAGAACCTTTATTAACAATATAATCTTTTAAAGCTAAATCAAACTTAGCATCTATACTATATTTGCCATTTTGATTTTTAACATTACTAAATATACAAGAATATATCTTTATATCTTCAATAATATTTCTTTGGTTTTTCTTTTCTAGTGATTCAAGCATAGTTTTATATGAATTATATAAGTCATCAGTAGTAAGTGATCTAATAGTTTCATAATCAAAATTCATCCATGCTTCTTGGAGTTTTATATACATATCACTAGCCATTTTATTAAATTCTTTTCTATCAAAATTAGGTATTGTTCTTTCTACTTCATCATACCATACATAACAAATCTTTGAGTTATCACCTTGCTTAACATCTTTAAGATCTTCATCCAACCCTTTACCAGTTCTTCTCCTTATAACATCAACTGCTAGTATTATCACAAATAATATAAAAATAAATGCACTATAAGTACTATTACTTGATGAATGAGAATCTCCAAATCCAATGTCGAAGCCTCCTCCTCCACCACCACCGAAGTCAAATCCACCGCCTATATCATAGTCTATATCAAACCCTGTATCAGCAAGTACCAAATAACTACCAAAAGCGAAGACTAATAATGCTAAAAGTAATAATTTAAAACTCTTTCTATTTTTCATAATAACACCTATGATAAGTATAACATATTCACATAAAAAATAATATTCTTTCACATAGCTTTTATAATTAATTATTAAAATTATATATGTAAGAAGGAGAGTGGTATATAGGTAAAATAAAATTGAATAATCTTACTCACAATCAAACAATTTCTATATAAATGAGTATCTTAAAAGATATTCTAAATAAAATACGTTCCAAATAGAACGTATTTTTTATATTTCATCAATATATGTAATTAAATATCCATAATCTTCCATCTTGAATGGTTTTCTACAAAATTTACATAATCCAGAACTATTTAGATCTAAAACATTTCCACAATATGTACAGTGTCTTGCTTCTTCTAAATGTTTAGCGTTTCTTCTTTTAGTAAGTGTTATTTTATGTACTTTTTCAATTCTTCTATTATTAATACCACTAACAAATTTACCTTTATCATTTATGAAATAATCCATATATCTTGATACAAGTATTACATCAACGGTAATAAAATTATCAGTTATCATACTACCTGTTATTCTACTAGTCTTAACATTCATCTCATCAAATAATCTTGTAATATTTTTACTTTTATATTCACTTACCATATTATTAAATTTAACATATACATCATTAGCTAAATAATGTCTAACATCCTCTATATTATTATTTTGAATCGCACCAAGTATCATAATAAATATATGATCTACATTACTTAAAAAAGTACTTTCTGAAAATGTATCATCAGCTTTAATTATATCTTCTATCATATATACTCCTTTATTTAAAAAATAATTACTTATTACTTTTATTATTCCCATAAAACTAACATTAACACCAATAATATTTTATAAGTATAATGAAATAGTTTTATATTAATCTCTAATACTAAGTATATCACATTTACACATAAAATAATATTTAACGTAAATAATATTATTTTTTCACAATTCTTTAACAATTAATAAGTAAAATTAAATATGTAAGAAGGAGGAATGATAATTAATAGGTAAAATAAAAAATAAAATTAAGTAGCTTCAACTCACAATTAAATAAAACAATTTCTATTATATATAGGGACAACACACTGTCCCTTTTTTCGTGTACTAAAATATGTTATAGTAGATTTAGGTGAATTATGAAAGAATTAGAAAGAATTTTAACAAGTGAAAACATCGAAGAAGAAATAAGAAATAATGAAGATTATTTATTTAGTTTAATTCCAGAACTCAAAAGTGAAGTAGGTTTTGAACATAAACATCCTCATCATTCTTTTGATGTATGGAATCATACTATTGAAGCTTTAAAACATATAGAACCAGACTTTGAATTAAGACTTATAGTATTACTTCATGATATAGGAAAACCTTTCTGTTATCAAGATGGACCTGATGGAGTAAGACATTTTAAAGGTCATCCTGCTAAATCAAAAGAAATTTCTAAACCTATATTAGAAAGACTTAATATTGAGCTAAAGGATGAAATACTTTATATTATAGAAAATCATGATACAATAATTGACACAAATAATATAAATAATAGAGAAATAGAAATAAAAAGATTGAAGGTTCAATATGCTGATGCTTATGCACATTCTCCTTCAACCATTCAAAAACGAATATTAAGACTTAATGCTATAAAAGAATTAATTTGATTTATAATTTAATACTTCTTCAGCATCATCTAAATGAATTTTTTCTTTACCAATAATTTGATAATCTTCATGACCTTTACCAAGTATTAAAAGAATATCATTTTTTTGCATAATATCTATACCATGCTTAATAGCTTGTCTTCTGTCAACGATAACTTCATAGTTATCTTTTTTTACGCCTACTAAAATATCTTTTATTATTGCATCTGGATCTTCAGTTCTAGGGTTATCACTAGTAAATATTACATAGTCAGATAGTCTACTTGCTATCTCTCCCATAATAGGTCTCTTTTTAGGATCTCTGTCTCCTCCACAACCTACTATAGTAATAACACGATTCTTTTTAAGTTCATTGTATGCAGTAACAACTTTTTCTACAGCATCAGGTGTATGAGCATAGTCAATAACAGCAACACCACCATTAACTTTATAAGCTTCACATCTACCTTTAGGCGCTTTAATCATACTTGTTTTACTAACAATTTCATCAATACTAAATCCATATTGATTAAGAATAGATAAAACAGTCATATAATTATATACATTAAATTTACTAGTAAGTGGTACTAACACTTCATAAGTTTTTCCTTCAAAACTAAATGTAAGATTTGTTTCACTAGCACTTGTTTCAAAACTAATGATTTTATAGTCACCATTAAATCCATATGTAACTCTTTTGTGACCTTCTTTTTTAAAATGAACACTTGCTGCATCATCAGAGTTTACCACTATAACAGCATCATCAGTTAAATGATCAAGAATTAATAATTTAGCTTTTAAATAATTCTCCATAGTTTTATGATAATCTAGATGGTCCTCAGTAAGATTAGTAAATCCAATAATAGAGTAATTTACATTAGTAAGTCTATCGTAAGATAAAGCTTGACTACTTACTTCCATAACAACAGTTTTAGCACCATTTTCATAAGCATTCATAAGAAGTTTATACACTGTTAATATGTCAGGTGTAGTATTATTTAGTTCAATATGCTCATCTTTATGATAGTATCCAATAGTACCAATATAAGCAGCATCTACTCCCATATTAAGTAACATTTGATATATTAAATAACAACTAGTAGTTTTACCGTTAGTACCAGTAACACCAATTAGTTTCATTTCATTTAATTTATCACCATATTCTTTATGAAGAATTTCTCTTAAATATTTATCAGTATCTTCTACTTTTTCATATGGAATATCAAAGTTTATATCTTTTTCACAAATAATTTTAGAAGCACCATTCTTAATAGCACTCTCTATAAAGTCATGTCCATCAACAGTTAATCCTTTTAAAGCTATAAAAGTTTGTCCCTTTTGTACTTTTCTAGAATCACTTTCAAACTTAAACATTTTATCACTTCCTCTAAATAGTATTATAACATATATAAAATTATTATTAATTATTTAGTGTCCACAACTATTCCACATTACACATGCTTAACACTTTGTTTTACATAGTTTATTGTATTTTAATTATTATAATGCTAGAATTTAATTAGATAATAGGGAGTGATTAATGTGTTAGGAGACAGATTTAAAAGAGAATTAAACAAGAATGATTATTATGTAGTAAATCCTAAAACAGGAAAAGAAAAATCTTTAGATACTGATAAACTAGTTGATATGGCTAAAAAAGCATTAAAAAAAGCTGTAATTGCTAGTTTAGTAGTTGGTTCATTAGGAACAGGAGCTTTAGGATATTTATTTGCAGATGAAGTTACTGATTATAAAGAAGAAAGAGCATACAATAAAGCAGTAATAACAGTAGATAAAGAATATAGAGATTCACATGAAAGAATAGAAGATGGTAGTATTAGCTCGCTTATTGATGATCAAGGTTGTTGCTATACAGCATATCCAGATAAAACTCTTGAATTCATTATAGATGGTTTTGGAAAACCAATTGTTAAAAAGTGTGATGATCCAGAATGTGTTACATGTGAAAAGAATAGAGAACTTGAAAATGAAATAAATGAGATTGTTAAAGCGGATGAAAGATTCACTGAAGCAGTTATAGAACACGAACATAATCAAGAAATGAAAAGTATAAGAGGTAAATAATGGAAGAAACAAAAATAATATATTTGAATGATAAAAAATTTGCAGTAGTTGAAGAATTAGAATATAAAGGTAAAAAATACATGTATTTAGTTAGTACTACAGGTGAAGAAATTCAAATTGTTGAAGAATATACTGAGGATATAAACAAAGTAGTAAAAACTGTAAATGATAAAAAACTTCTAGAAATATTAGAAGTAGAATTTGCTAAAAAGTTTTAAGATGCTTATGCATCTTTTTTATTTTATATATAATTCACATTTAATATTAGGATTTACTAAATTATTAAATTTAGCACCTAAAGATTTATCTCCTACAATAAGACCATAATGAGTAGGAATTACAACATTAGGACTAATTTTATTAGTATAATCTGCTGCTTCTTTATAATCCATAGTATAAGTGCCACCTATAGGTATAAAAAGAACATCACATTTAATATTTAAAATATCTTCATTAATATCAGTATCTCCCATAATATAATATTTTTTATCACTAAGAATTAATATATACCCAACCCAATCATTACTAATAGGGTGAAAATCTTTATTAACATTATAAGCTCTGACAGTATTAAAATTAATACCAAGAATATCATAATTACCGTTAGGTTCAACTATTAAAATATCACCCTCTTTAAAATATTTTAATAATTCACTATAAGTATCTTTAGTACTTACTATTTTAGTACTATTTTTTTTAATATTTATAATATCATCAATCGAAAAATGATCGTAATGACTATGTGTTACAAATATAACATCTGCATCATGACTTACTGTATCAATCTTAAAGGGATCTATATAAACTCTAAGATTATTATAAATTATTTTAATACTGTTATGTTTGAATACATTTACATTTTCCATATCATCACCATATTTATTATATCAAAAAAAGAGCTATTTAGCTCTTAATTCTCTTACATAACTATTATATGATTCTTTAGAATTAAAAATTGTTAAATTACTTCCACATCCTTGCATATATGCTTTATCTTTAAAACCATATTCTCTTGCAATATCTTGTGGTATAGTCATTCTTCCTTGTGAATCTATTTTACTAGTAGCTAAGTATGAATAATATAATAAATGCAATCTATCGCTTAATAATTGTATTCTTTCTTGTTCTTCTGAATTACTTTTTTGATTTAATTCATTAATAAGTCGTTGCATATACATGAGATTATAAAGTCTTAATGATGAAGACCCATTTTCAACAATTGAAATTTTATCTCCTTTTTCAACACCAGTAAATTTAGGTATAAATATTCTTCCTTTATCATCTAAACTTACTTCTCTATAACCTAAAATTAATTCTTCTCCAAACATATTATCCCCCTTTAAAAACAACAAGATTATACCACAAATTGAATTAAAAATCAATTATAGTTAATAATATTAATAGGAGAATATTATGTATATAATTTATGCTTTAGCTGCAGCTTTATTTTCAGGATTAACTTCAGTATTCGCAAAAAGTGGTATTAATAAAGAAAGTTCATTACTTGCAACTTTTATAAGAACAATAGTTATAACATTATTTTTATTTATAGTAGTACTAATAAACAACAACATAAATGAAATATTTTTTTTAGATAAAAAGACAATTCTTTTTTTAATTTTATCAGGTATATCTAATACATTATTATGGATCTGCTATTTTAAAGCATTAGATTTAGGTTCTGTAAGTAAAGTAACACCAATAGATAAAACAAGCATAATACTTACATTAATATTATCATCTTTATTTTTAAATGAAAAAATAACTATCATAAAAGTGTTATCTATAATATTTATATTAAGTGGTACACTTTTAACAATAAAAAAAGATGATGAAAATTCTAAAGATAATAAATGGATACTTTATGCAATATTAACAGCAATTTTTACAAGTACAACAACTGTAATTAGTAAAATAGGCATAGAGAATACAAATACAAGTTTAACAACATTTTTAAGAACAATAATAGTCTTAATATTATTAACATTTATAACTTTATTTAAAAAGAAATTTAAAGATATAAAAAAACTTAATAAAAAAAATTATTTTTTCATAGCATTATCAGGTATATCTACATCATTATCATGGCTATTTTATTTTAAGTCTCTTAGTCTTGGAGAAGCTAGTATAGTATTTCCAATAGAAAAGTTAAGTCTAGTAGTTTCAATATTAGCATCAACTATATTCTTAAAAGAAAAACTAGACAAGAAACAAATACTAGGTATTATCATAATTGTTATAGGAACATCTTTATTATTTTTTTAAAAAACTTCTAGATTTTCATATAATTTGTTATAATATTTCTTGGAAGTGAGTAGTATGAAAGAAAAAATTAAAAATCAAAAAGAAAATATTAAATCTTTAGAAAAAAAATCTAAAGGATTATTTGAAGAATTTAAAACATTTATTAAAAGAGGAAATGTTATAGACTTAGCTGTCGGCGTTGTTATAGGTGGTGCTTTTAGTACAATTGTTTCATCATTAGTTAATGATATAATTATGCCTATAATTGGAATTATTATTGGTGGTTATGATTTCACAGGTCTTTCTATAAAAGTAAAAGATGCATCTATTAATTATGGAACATTTATTCAAAACATTATTAATTTCCTAATTATAGCATTCTGTATATTTATTTTAGTAAAAGTTATAAATAAATTTTTACATAAAGCAAAAGAAGAAGCAAAAGAAGAAGTGAAAGAAGAACCTAAAAAATCAGATGAAGTAATTGTTTTAGAAGAAATTAGAGATTTACTAAAAAAGCAAAAATAATTGTCAACCTCTTAAAAAAGAGGTTTTTATTTTGAATGTATGATATAATTTATAATATAGTGGGTGATAGAAATGGGATTTAGATTTAGAAAGAGTTTTAATTTAGGAAAAGGTTTTAAACTAAACTTAAGTAAATCAGGAATTGGATATAGTTTTGGTTTTAAAGGATTTAGAATTGGTAAAACTGCAAAAGGAAATATTAGAAAAACTTTTACTTTACCAGGAACAGGTCTTTCTTATCAAACAGAAACTAAAGCTAGTAACAATACTGTGAAAGATAAAGAAAAGAATGTAAAAAAGAATGAAAAAAGTATTAAAGATAAATCATTTGATGAAGTAGTAGATGATATCGCAGAATCATTTACTAAGAATATTAAGTAGGTGAATTATGAATTATAAAAAGTTAACAATTTATTCTATAATTACAAATGTAGTTATGAACTTATTATTTTTTATAATCTACTATATATTTGAAGGTGATATTGGATATTATGTATTCTTTGGTATAGAATTATCTATATTTATTGTTTATTATGTTAAAAGATATAAAATTAAATATACAAAAGAAGTAATAAAAAAAGATATATTAATTGCTGTACTTTGGATAGTTTTATCATTTGTATTAGGATATTTACTAGCAGAACTATTTGATGCTATATCCGTACCTGATTTTTGGGATAATGGCTTAGAAGCATTAGTATTCTTAGTAATGTCACTTATAAACACATTATTTGCTTTACTAATCTTAGTAATTAATTTAATTAATTTATTCTTAAAGAGAACAGGACTTAGTGATAAAAAGAATATAATAATATCAATACCAACCGGAATAGTAATTTTTTCATTATTATGGTATATATTTATAAAAATATTACAAATAGTTTAAGGAGCATAATATGAGAGAAATTAAAATTGGAAAGAAATATAAACATTTTAAAAATAAAATGTATGAAGTAATCGATATAGTTTTAGATTCAGAATCTAATAATGATGAAGAACCTAAAAAAATAGTGGTTTATAAAGCGTTATATGGAGACAATCTTACTTGGGCAAGACCATATGAGATGTTTAATAGTGAAGTTGATCATAAAAAATATCCTGATGTAAAACAAAAATATAGATTTGAAGAAGTAAAAGAAGACATAGATACAACTGACTTAGAAAAGAAACTTAATGAAATATGTGATTTTGTATATAATTGTAAACATTACTTTATCGCAACTATTGATGGTGGTAAACCAAAAGTAAGACCATTCGGAACAATAGGTATATACGAAGGAAAACTATATATTCAAACATCTAAAGCAAAAGATGTTTCAAAACAAATATCAAAGAATCATAATATAGAAATCTGTGCATATGATAATAAAGAAAGATGGATTAGAATAAGTGCAGAAGCTATAAGAGATGAAAGATATGAAGTAAAAAAATATATGTTAGATAGATATCCTGAACTTAGAAGCATGTATGATGAAAATGACGATATTACAGAAATACTTTCACTTAACAATGTAACTGCAACATTCTATTCATTCAAAGAAGAACCTAAAACATACAAGTTCTAAGGAGAAGAATGATAAATAAAATAAAAATAATTTTAATAATTATTTTTTTATTAGCTACAATTACTCTAATGTATTGTAAAACTACTAAAAAAATAAATCTTTCAGAAAATAACTTAATAAAAGAAAATCTTTATAAATATAAAATAACTAAAGATTATGAAAATATATTAGCTATAAAAGAAGATAAAAATTATATTTATGTTTTATCATCAAAAGAAACAGAAAAAGGGATAAAAGAATATAAACTTATAAAATATAATTTAGAATTATCTAATATAGAAAAAGAAGTAACATTTAATACTAAAGAAATAAAAGATCCATCAGTTGTTATTAAAGATAACTATATAAAAATAATATCAAATAATAGTATAAATATACATAAATTTGATAAGAGTTTAAAGCTTGTAAGTAAGTTAGAAAAAGATATAGAAGACTATGATTTATATGGAGAATATAAAGAGCAACCACTACTTATAAAAGATAACAAAATATACATAAATAACAAACTATATGATGAAGTAATAATATCTTGTAATAAAGCAAATTCTATAATATATAAAGATAATTCTTTTATTTACTTTAAAAATGATGAATTAAATATAAGTTGCATTTATAATATAGAAAAGAAAACTACTGATTATTTAGATAATTCTATTATAGACCCCATAAATAATGGATACATGCTTTATAACTATAAAGATAATAAAGTAATAATTAAAAAAGGAAACGAAAAAAAGTATTATTTAAATTCTAAAGATGAAACTTCATACTTAAAAATAAATAACGAAGGTACAAAATTAATAACTTTTAATAATGATATAGATGAACTAAAGATATATGATTTAGAGAAAAATAAAATAATAAATAAAATAAAATTAAATTTAAACGAAAAGGATTTTGTTTCTTTATTTATATTAAATGATTTAGCTTATGTAGTAGTCACAAATAGTATTTCATATGACTTATATGTATGGGATTATAAAGAAAATATATTAAATGAAAATATGATAAGCTTTAGTGATTCTAAAAGTAAAATAGATAGTTATGAACTTGTAACTAAAATAAAAAATGAATTTAATGTTAATATGTATATTTATGATAAGGGAGTAAGATACTTTAATGATTTTTATGCTTTACCAAGCTACGACGATGAATTAACATATAATAGTCTAAATAAAACAAAGAAGATATTAAGTAATTTTAATGAAAAATTTTATAATAATTTTTATGTAAACGATAATAATGGAATTGAAATATATTTGACTGATAAAGTTTCTCCAAGTGATTTAAAAACACAAATAGAAAATCCTAGCGCATACTCATTAGTAATGAATAATACATACATAATTGCAATTGATATTAATACAAGTGATTATGAGAAAACACTCTGTCATGAACTAATGCATACCATAGAAAATAATATGTATGATTTATATAGTAATAAAAAAATAAAAAATGAACCATTTAACAAATGGAACGAATATAATCCTAAAGATTTTAAATATAACAATTCTTATGTAGAAGAATTAAATGATAAATATACTATATCAAATGGAAAAGATATATACTTTATTGATTCTTATTCACATACCTTTCCAAGTGAAGATAGAGCTAGAATATTTGAACAGTTTTGTGCAGAAGATAATTTGTTTAAAGAATATTCCAATATAAAAAGGAAAGCAGAATATTTAAAAGATGAAATAATAAACATATATCCAAGTATAAAAAATTCAAAAGTATTTAGTAAAATTAGTTAACTTGACAAAAAATAATAAATGATTATAATATTCTCACACAGGGGGGAATTATGATATTATCAATGTTAGATAGATATGTAATTTTATCTGTAGATAGAGTTAGAGTAGAAAGATTATTAAAGAATGCTTATCTTACAGATAGAAGATTGGCAAGAGATCTAGAAAAGGAATTAGAAATAATAAATGCATCAATAAACTTCTTATTTCAAAAAATAGTAGAAAAGATTTCAAAATCATCAACAGAAGAACTTATAGGATTAAGTAAATGTTTAGAAAGAAAATCATTAAAAGTAAAAAGTGAAATGAGTGAGACAGACACAGTATTAAAGATGTCTGAAAACAATAAAGAAGTAGCTGAATCTACAAAAGATGAAATAGCCATTAAAACATATGAAAGCATTATAGAAGATACTAAAGATAAAAGAAAAGAACAACAAGAAGAATTAAATTGTTATGATGGTACATTAAGCTTATGCTATAAAATGCATTTTGAATCAAAAGTGACTAAATAGATAAAAATATTTTATAATTAGAAAAATTAAGTGTCCGAAATGGACATAAAAAAAGACACATAGTTGTTACCTATGTTACAATGTAAGTGCGAACAAACATTGGAGGTAATAAACTATGTGTCCTTTAAATTATAACAAAGAAATATAAACATATATCTTTAGCAGAAAGAACAATGATAGAAACTTGATATAATTGTGATAAGAAAAGCAAGAAGGAAATAAGTATATTGTTATATAAAAGTGAAAGATCTATAAGAAGAGAAATCAATAGAGGACTTGTAAAAGTATTAAACTATGATTTAACTGATAAATATGAGTATAGTGCAAGAATTGCACAAAGAAAATATGAATATGATATGACAAGCAAAGGCCCAGGACTAAAGTTAGATCAGAATCATAAGTTAGTAAAGCATATAGAAAAAGAAATATCCGAAAATAAAAAATCACCGGAAGTAGTAGCAATACAGCTAAGTGAATATGGATTTAATATAAAGTTAAGTGGAAGAACAATACGAAATGCAATATATAGTGGAATTATATTTAATAAAGTTAAAAAAGTCCCAAAATATATAAAAAAGAATTATTATTTAAAATATGATATAATAACTTCGAGCAATAGTGCTTGGATTAATTCCTACTTTAACGAGTCGTTAAAGAATCTATTTTACATGATACGTTGAATAGTAATATTTTCAAAGGACTCAACTACACTAAGTGTAGACGCTTCATTGCATTCCGCTTACAGTCCATTTTCAATATTACAATATCATTAAGTATTGTTCTTCCAGGAGGTAATAAATATGTGGAAATATATAGATAAAGAAAAATCAAAAGAATTTTTATTATCTCTTGGATTAATAAATGATAAAATAAGTGACAAAGAAAAATTAATAAAATTATATTCAATAAGTAATAAAATAGAAGATAATTATAAAATATTTAATATAAAAAAGAGAAATGGTAAGTTAAGAACTATTTATGAACCAAATTATAGTTTAAAAGAAATACAAAAAAATATATTAAAGAACATACTAAATAATAAGAGTATATCTAATTATGCTAAAGCATATCATAAAGGAATAAACTTAATTGATAATGCAAAAGAACACGTTAATAAAAAAATAATTTTAAAACTTGATATAAAAGATTTCTTTGAAAGTATAGAATTTATTGATGTATATAATAATTGTTTTCAAATAGAGTACTTTCCAAAAGAAATAGGAGTGTTACTAACACATTTATGTACTTATGAAAATCATTTACCACAAGGTGCACCAACATCATCTTATATATCTAATTTAGTATTAAAAGAATTTGATGAATATATTGGTTCTATATGTGAACAAGAAAATATTTCATATACAAGATATTCTGATGATATGACATTTAGTGGAGATTTTACCCCTTCGTTTATAATAAAGTTAGTTAGAAAAGAATTATTAAAATATAATTTAAAACTTAATAACAAAAAAATACATATTATAAAGAACTATCAATGTCAAAAAGTAACAGGATTGGTAGTAAACAACAAAGTTCAAACATCAAAAACTTATAGAAAGAATATAAGGAAAGAAATATATTATATTAAGAAATATGGATTAAAATCACATATAGAAAGAATAGGTATAAAAGATACAAAAAGATATTTAAATGAACTTTAAGGAAGAGTATTATTCGTATTACAAATAAATGTTAACAGTGAATTCAAGGAATATAAAGAATATATAAACAAATTAAAAATCGCATATTAATTGCGATTCTTTTTACTTAATCTAAGAGTACCAGTAAATGAGCCACTAAATGGTTTTCCATCTATTTCGCCATCTAAATAAGCTGTCCCTTCATACACATCGCCAAATGGATTATTATTTAATTTAACATTTTTAATATTTTCCCCAAATAAATGTCCAAAGTAATTTGATGCTTTTTTAAAATAATCATTATTATTAAAATAACTTTCAGCAGATTCTTTAGTCGTTTTTCTTATTCCTAGTGCAGCAGGATATTTAGCATATAGCCATTTACCACTAACAACTTCACGTGCACAAAACTCATCAGTACCTGTAGCAATCAAATAAGTTGGAACATTTTGAATATCATACATTTCTCTAGTTTCTTGGTTATGTGCTCTTAATTTTAGTTCGGGAATTGGCATAAAATATCTAGTAGAATATATTATATCAACTCTTTCATCTTCCCTTTTAGCAAGTTCTGGAAATTCTCTACTGAATATATCCCTTAATGATTCACCATCACATAATATATCTTTTTCTACAACTGGTATTAAATAATATTTCATTTCTTCACCTCGTAAAAGTATGATAGCAAAATATCATTTAAAAGTAAATTTAAAAGTAGTATAATGTAGTGAAATAAAGGAGTGATGATATGAAATTTGAAGTATCAAAATATTTTTTTGATAAAGTTGAAGATGCAGTTTTTGGAGTAGTAGTTGTTAAAAACTTTAATAACAAAGTTTCATATAATTACATAAATAATATGTTTAACGAATCTCTAAAGACTTCTAAAGAAAAAATTTTTAAATGTAAAAAATAAGGAAGAAGATTGGATACAACCATATAGAGAAGCATTTAGAAAATTAAATATAAACCCTAATAAGTATATGTGTTCAATCGAAGCACTTATGACTAGAATATCTAAAGGAAATGATGTACCTCATATTAATTCAATTGTTGATTTAGGAAATGCATTATCTTTAAAGTATGAATTACCAATAGGTGTACATGATATGGATAACTTTATTGATGGTAATATACAAATAAGAGAGAGTGATGGTAATGATAATTTTGTACCATTCGGAAGTGATGAAATAGAACATCCAGAAGTTGGAGAAATTATCTATGCATCAGGTAGTGAAGTAAAAACAAGAAGATGGACTTGGAGACAAGGAGAGAAGAGTAAGGTAACAGAAGAATCAAAAAACTTCTTTATACCAATTGATGGATTCACTTCTAATAAAGATAAGATATTAGAACTTCAAGAAGAATTAGTTAAATATTTAAAGGACGAATTAAAACTTAAAGTATATACTGGTATTGTGGATAAAGATAATAGAATGTTTGAAATTAAAGCGTAATTGCTTCTTTTTTTTATGAAATAAATTCATAGCCAACTAAATTTAAAGCACGAAATATAGATATTAATTAAGTATTAAAAGAAAAAAATAAAGAATTTTATGAAAAATATATATATTTATAGTTGACAGGCTGAAGTTCTTCTAGTATAATGAATTATGCAATTCAAGAAAGCGAATACTTTCTAAAAAGTGCAGGTGTAGTTTAATGGTAGAACTTCAGCCTTCCAAGCTGCTAACGTGGGTCCGATTCCCATCACCTGCTCCAGAAGCAAAAATCGTCGCACCAAAGCGATGTTAATGATTAAATCAATCAGAAATGATTGATTTTTTTGTCGTTTAAGAAAGGTGTTGATGATATTATGATAAAAATAATCAAACAAGAAATTAAAATAAGTCATGAACTTAAAAGCAAAGTTGAATGGGCTTGTAAACTTAATAATACTAAACCATTTTTTATTAATGGCAGTTTATTAAAGTTAGAACCTACCAATATAGGCTATATAGAGCCTCATAGAGCAATTATTAATAATAAGACATATCTTTTATTTAATGGACACGAATTTGTTTACTACAGAGATTTAAATACCAAAATTAAACTATCTGATTTAAAAGATTTCATTAAAAAACTAAAATAATGACAAAATTTGTGCTATAACAGTTATAGAAAATATTAAACCTATTGGGTGAAGTAGTATTTATAACCATTATAGCACAGATGTTGTAAAAAGTAATAAGAAGTTGCTTTATGCAATTTTATTAAATATTTTAATTATTATTCTATTT
>CAKOJC010000017.1 GCA_934088535.1 uncultured Bacilli bacterium
TTCATTTTAAAACTCCCTTACTTTAATTAATCTTTAAGTGTTGCATACATAACTGCTTTAATAGTATGCATTCTATTCTCTGCTTCATCAAATACTACAGAGTGTTCACTTTCAAACACTTCATTAGTAACTTCCATTTCAGGAATACCAAATTTATTATAAATATCTACTCCAATTGTAGTGTTTTGATCATGGAAAGATGGTAATGCATGCATAAATATTGCATCTTTCTTAGCCATATTCATTTTCTTCATATCTACTTGATATGATTTTAATAAGCTAATTCTCTTTTCCCATATTTCATCTGGTTCACCCATAGATACCCATACATCTGTATATATTGCATCAGCATCTTTAAATGCTTCTTCAACGTCTTCTGTTTGAGTTATAGTGCAACCATTCTTTTCAGCAATAACTTTTGCTTTTTTAATGATTGCTTCATCTCCCCATAATTCTTTAGGTCCACAAGCTACAAAGTTAACTCCCATTTTAGCACTCATAACTAATAATGAATTCGCAACATTATTTCTTGTATCACCTACAAATACTAATTTTAGACCTTTTAAATGTCCAAAATGTTCTTCCATAGTCATAAAGTCTGCTAATACTTGTGTTGGATGGAAAGTATCAGTTAAACCATTCCATACAGGTACTCCTGAATACTTAGCTAAATCATTAACTGATGCTTGTTTAAATCCTCTAAATTCAATACCATCATACATTCTACCAAGTACTCTTGCTGTATCAGCAATACTTTCTTTCTTACCAAGTTGACTACCACTTGAATCTAAATATGTAGTATGCATACCTAAATCATAAGCAGCTACTTCAAATGAACATCTAGTTCTAGTACTAGTCTTTTCAAATATTAATGCAATATTTTTACCTTTTAAATATTCATGACTTATATGATTATGTTTTTTTTCTTTAAAATCCTTTGCTAAATCTAATAAATATCTAATTTCTGTTTCTTTAAAATCAAATATCTTTAAGAAACATTTTCCTCTTAAATCAACCATTTTTTAATCCTCTCTTTCTAATGCCATACTCATGCAGTGAGGTCCACCTCTACCGCGAGATAACTCACTACTTGGTATTTCTATTATTTTTATACCAGCTTGTCTAAATACTTCATTACTTACATGATTTCTATCATACGCTATTGCTACTCCTGGTCTAATTGTAAGTAAGTTAGCTCCATCACTCCATTGTTCACGTTCTGCAGGAATTCTCTTTCCTCCACCACATTTAATAAGAGTAACTTTGTCAATGTGTAAATATTTTTCTAATAATTTATCAAGTGGCATATCAAGCTCTACTATATTTAAATCATCTTCTGTTTTTCCTTTAGATAATTCAAATACTTTAGTTACATGCATAACTTGACTATGAACAGCAAACTTATCTACATCTAATCTAGTCATAACTGTATCTAAATGCATAAAACTTCTTTCATCAGGAATATCAAATGCTAAAACATATTTAAATTTATTACCTTTACTAGCAAATATGTTTTTAGCAAGTAAATTTATCGCATCAGGTTCAGTTCTCTCAGAAATACCTATTGCTATTACTTCATCACTTAATACTTGAATGTCTCCTCCTTCAATATGATAAGCATTATATCTATCATAATATCTAGGAGTATCTTTGTATTCTGGATGATATTTAAATATGTATTCTGCAAATATTGTTTCTCTTTGACGAGTTACTGAATACATTCTATGAATACTTACTCCATCTCCAATTGAAGCAAATGGATCACGAGGAGCATATAAATTAGGAAGTGGATCTAATATCATCTTTCCTATATCACGGGTAGCAAAGAATCCACTACTTGGTCTATACCCTTCTAAATCTTCACTATCTATACCTGTAATACATTTCTTAATTAATTCACGATTATCTTTAAATTGATTTAAATAATTGAATACTAAATCAAATACTATTGGAGAAGTAACTCCTCCTTCTTTAATAAATTGTTTTAAAAATTTTTCTCTAACCTTAGGATGTGTATCTAATGCTTCAGCAGCTAAATCTACAAGATACACAACTTCAACCCCTTCAGCTCTAAGAGCACCAGCAAACACATCGTGTTCTTCTTGAGCTTTTTTCAAATATGGTATATCGTCAAATAAAAGTCTTTCTAAAGTATTAGGAGTCAAATTCAAAAATTCATCTCCAGGTCTATGTAATAAAACTCTTTTTAAAGGCTTTATTTCACTATATACGTGTATACCTGACATATATCTCTCCTTTCCATCTTTATCCTCATAATCATTATATCTTTAAATAAAAAAAAAGTAAATGTATTTTAAAACTTTCACTTACTCTTTTCCTAGAAATTCTCTTACCTCAGGATTTTTACTATTTAGTATTTCTTTCTTTGTTCCATATTCAAGAA
Source organism: uncultured Bacilli bacterium (assembly GCA_934088535.1). Next base: position 2,405 of record CAKOJC010000017.1, read on the forward strand.
TTCCTCTATCTTTTAAGAATAATATCTTATCAGCATAGTTCTCTATTAAATCCATTTCATGACTTACAACAACTACAGTGGTAGTCTTAGATAACTCATCTAGTAATTCTAATAAATCATTTACAGCACCAGGATCTAATGCACTTGTAGGTTCATCAAATAAAATAACTTCCGGTTTAGTAGCAAGTGCTCTTGCAATAGCAACTCTTTGTTTCTCACCACCACTTAATCTTTTTGGATAACTATTTATTTTATCAAGAATATGTACTTGATTTAAAAGTTCACGTACACGTTTATTTATTTCCTCCTTACTTCCCATTTTTAATAATTTAGGAGCAAGTGCTATATTTTCACCAACAGTTAAATGTGGAAACAAGTTAAAATTTTGAAAAACCATTCCAACTTTACTCTTTAAAGTTACATCATCTATATCTTTTATATTAACACCATTTAAACTTATTTTACCTTGGTTAATATCTTCAAATCCATTTAAACACCTAATAAGTGTTGTTTTTCCACATCCAGATGGACCAATAATTAATAACTTCTCATTATCCAATATTTCAAAACTAACATTTTTCCATATATATTTTTTATCAAACTTTTTACCAATATTTTCTATCTTAATCAAACTACATCCAACTTCCTTTCTATCTTCTTCATAAGTTTACTAAGAAGTCCTGTTATCATTAAATATATAATAGCAATCATTATCAAAGGAAAGAAATAATCATAAGTATTAGATGCTATTATATCAGATGCTTTTGTTAAATCAGTAATTCCAATATAACCTGCAATCGCAGTTTCTTTTACAAGAGTTATGAATTCATTACCCATAGATGCTAAACTATTTTTTATAGCTTGAGGTATTATTATATGTACTAGAGTTTGTCTAAAACTAAGTCCTAAAGCAAGACCGCCTTCTACTTGACCATCATCTATGCTATCAAAACCACTTCTAAGTATTTCAGAACAATATGCTCCTGAATTAATTCCAAATGCTAACATACCAACAATTACAGGATTTAAACTTGAAGTCTTAAATATTATATAGTACATAATCATTAATTGTAAAACACTAGGCGTACCTCTTATAACAGCTACATAAAGTTTTCCAATAGCTGTAAGTAACTTAAATTTTTTAGTATGTTTATTAGTATATCTTATAATAGATATTAAAGCTCCAATAAATATTCCAATAGCTAAAGCACCTAAAGATATAATAATAGTATTTTTAAGTCCTTCAAGTATTAATTGATATCTATTATCATATATAACAGTTTTATAAAAATCATTATAAATATTATTTAAAAAATCACTCATAACACACTAAGAAGAATGATTAATAACATACTCTTCTATTTTTCCTTCCTCTATTAATCTTTCTAAAACTTCATTAATTTTATTTAATAATTCAGTATTACCTTTTTTAACAGCAATCGCATATTTATCAGTAAATAAATCTATACTTAATATAGTAAGTTCACTATTATTTTTAACTAATTCTTTTGCTGGTAATTCATCCATTACAATACAATCTGCTTTACTTGCCTTAACATCTTCAGCAGCACTTAAAAATTTCTTTTGACGAACTATTTTAGCATCTTTAAATTCTTTGCTAACATAACTATCCGCAACACTACCAAGTTGAACAGTAATAGTTTTATTTTTTAAATCATTAACACTTTTAATAGAATTATACCCTTTTTTAACAACAATCACTTGTTTACTAGAAACATATTCTATAGAAAAATCTACTTCTTTTTTTCTCTCTTCAGTTATACTCATACCTGCAGCTGCAAAATCCGCTTTACCGGAATTAAGTTCATTAATAATTGAATCAAATGCTACATCTTTAATTTCTAATTCTTTTCCCATTGATGCAGCAATTTCACGGGCAATGTCAACATCTACACCAATAATTCCGCTACTATCTCGATATTCATATGGAGCAAATCCAGCCTCAGTAACCATAACTAATTTATTATCATCTTTACCACATCCAAATAATAAAAATGATACTCCAAAAACAACTAACAATTTAAATATTTTTTTCATACATCTTCTCCTATAATAAATTATAACATTAATCGTTAAAAACAAAAAGAAAAAATTTAAAAAAATAAAAGATACTTACGTATCTATTTATTTAACTTTAAATGTTAATGTTTTAGGTATGCCAGTCACACTACTATCATTAAATTTAGTGGCTGTTGCTTGATCTTTAGCATATCCAACTGTAGCTTGAACGCCACCAAACATATAGTCCACATTTGAAACATTGCTAATATCAAAACTACTTAAATCTAGGCTTGTCGCTTTACTATTTGCAAACATCCATCTCATATCCGTTACTTTACTTGTATTAAAGCTACTTAAATCTAGTGAAGTAGCAGCAGCTCCATTAAACATAAACATCATCGTAGTTACTTTACTAGTATCAAAATTTTTTAAATTTAATGAGGCTAATTTTGAATTTTGAAACATACTGTTCATATTAGTTACATTTGAAGTATTAAACTTATCTAACCCTTTTATAATCGTAGCATTGGAATTTCCAAACATAATTGACATATCTGTAACTTTACTTGTATCAAAACTATTTAAATCAAGCGTAGTAGCAGAACTATTATAAAACATATTACTCATATTTGTAACTTTACTTGTATTAAAACTGCTTAAATTTATAGTTTCTGCTTGACTATTGGCAAACATACTATACATATTAGTAACATTACTAGTATCAAAATTTCTAAGATCTAAACTCTTAATATTTGTAGAGTGAAACATATAACTCATCGTAGTTACTTTAGATGTGTTAAAATTACTAACATTCAACTCTTTTATTTTTGTATAACTAAACATACCATTCATCGCAGTAACATTGCTTGTATTAAATTTGCTAACATCTATAGAATCAACAGATGAACGGAAAAACATATAAGCCATATCAGTAACCTTACTAGTATTAAAACTACTTAAATCTAAAGTTGAAGCTTCTGATTCGCGAAACATACTACTCATATCAGTTACATTTCTAGTATCAAAATTATTTAAACCAACTATTGTTGTAGCTTTAGAGTTATCAAACATTCCACCCATATTAGTTACTTTACTTGTATTGAAATTACTTACATCTAGTGTTTGAAATTGACTATAATAAAACATAGTATTCATATCAACAACATTACTTGTATTAAGACTAGTCAAATCAACACTTTTTGCATTAGCTTTATAAAACATTGATCTAGTTGAAACCAATGGCTTTCCATTTATATACGTACACACCTTACTAGTAACAGGTTCTGTACTATCTTTATCAGTTAATGTAACGCCCCAACCTTCAGATGATATATTTCGCCATTCAATATAAGCTGAATTATTAGCGTTTTCAGCAGATTGCATATATCTATAAGTATATTGACCGTTTACATATTCTGCACCTTGTTTTAATTCCCCTTCAAATGTACAATTTAATGGTTCTGGAATTGTTGGCGTATTATTACTACAATTATAGCCATCTAAATTTCCATCAGTTAAATCATCAGTTGTTAAATCTTCTATTTGCTTATTTCCATCTAAACTCGCAATCCATTGTCCATTAGAGACTTTCATACTTTTAACATTGCCACTATTATCTAAAATAATGCAGTACTGTAACTTTTTACCAGTCATATCTAGTTTAGATTCATCTTCAGAGTTTATTACTTTTACTGGAGATCCACTAATTGAAGAAGTTACAAACTTTTTACCAGCCTCTGTATATATTTTCTTTGCTTCTGTTATAAATGTTTGTTTTCTAGCTTGATTATATGTATTAATAATATTTGGTAATGCTAGAATTACCAAGATTGCTAGAATTGCTATAACGGCTAATAATTCTATTAATGTAAACCCTTTTTTATTTTTCATACACTTCACCTATTCTAATTATAACATAATAATTTTCAGATTCAATTAAAAAGGTATTGATTACTCAATACCTTTACTTTATTGTTTTAATGTGAAATATCCAGGATTTGAAGTTCCTCCATCTATACGTGCATAAGATGCATCTACATTATTATTATCATACACTGTACCTGCACCACCTACTAATTTTGTAGAATTGTAAAATACATAGTTTTTGTGTTCTTCTTCATTAAGACTACTCGTAACAAACTTATTACTAACATAGATAGTTGTAAGATTATCATTACCTACAAACATAGCACCCATTCCTGTTACCTTACTAGTATCAAAACTACTTAAATCTATAATTTTAAGCTTTGTGCCACGAAACATGGCTGCCATACCAGTAACATTAGATGTATTAAATTTGTCTAATCCAGTTATTGTAGTAAGATTACTAGCAAAGAACATGCTAGTCATGTTTGTTACTTTTGAAGTATCAAATGCACTTAAATCTAGAGTGGTTACATTAGTGCCTGAAAACATTGCTCCCATGTCAGTCACATTTGCTGTTTTGAATTTATTTAAACCTGTAATTATTGTTGCTTTGCTTCCATTAAACATTTCACTCATATTTGTTACTTTACTTGTATTCAAATTACTTACATCTATTGTTGTTGCGTTTGTCCCCATAAACATTGCTTGCATGTTTGTAACTTTACTTGTATCAAAACCACTTAAATCTAATGATGCTAATGAACTACCTAAAAACATTGCAAGCATATTAGTAACTTTACTTGTATTCAAATTACTTATATTTAAATTATTTCCCTTAGTACCACTAAATGTAAATTCCATATTTGTGACATTACTTGTATTAGAATTACTTAAATCAATACTTGATGCATTACTTTTGCTAAATGCATAACTCATAGAAACAACTGGTTTATTATTTATTGTTGTACACAAAACACTAGTTACTGCATCTGTACTATCTTTATCAGTAAGTTTTACTCCCCAACCATCAGTAGATATATTAACCCATTCTAGAGGTTTGATTGTAAATTTATCAGTTAAATCATCTTGTTCTTGCATATACCTATAAGTATATTGTCCATTTACATACTCTGCACCTTGAATAAGCTCTCCATCAAATGTACAATTTAATGGTTCTGGAGTATTAGATTGATGACCACCACTATTACTACAGTTATAATCATCAAGATTTCCTTCTACTAAATCATCAATAGTTAAATCTTCAAACTCTTTACCATCAACTAAACTTGCTATCCATTGTCTATTAGATACTTTAATATCTTTTACTTTTCCACTATTATTTAAAATAACACAATATTGTAATTTCTTACCTGTCATATCTAATTTAGAATTATCTTCAGAGTTTATTACCTTTACTGGAGATCCACTAATTGATGATGATAAAAACTTTTTCTCAGATTCTGTATATATTTTCTTTGCCTCTGTTAAAAAAGTTTGTTTCTTAGCTTCATTAAACCTATTAATTACATTTGGTAACGCTAGTATTACCAAAATTGCTAGAATTGCAATAACAGCTAATAACTCTATCAATGTAAAACCATTCTTATTTTTCATACACTTCACCTATTTTAATTATATCATAAATCAATAAAATTTGATAAATATTTAAAAATGATTTATAATGTTGTTGGTGAATTTATGAAAAAATTATTTTTAATAACATTACTTTTACTAGGAATAAGTAATGTAAATGCCTATGAAAATGAGTATTTTAAAATTGATATACCAGAAAATTACAAAGAAGAAATCATGGAAAATGGTACTTATAAATGGATAGATAAAGAATCAAAAAATAACGATAATATTGTTATAACAATAAGTAAAAATGATTCTGAAAATAAATACAACATTGAAAAATATACTGATGAAAACATAAATGAATATGAAAAATATCTAGAAGATGAAATTAATAAACAACTTGAAGAATATAATTTAAAAGTAGATGTTAAAAATATCAAAAAAGAAATTATAAATAATATGAATACCATAAGTTATGATGTAATTTGGCCTACTAAAGAATCAACTGGATACGATATTAATCAAAAAGGATATGCATTCACTACTGAAAACTATATTTATGTTTATACTTTTAGTAGTGATTCAGATTTAACAAATAATGAAACATTAAAAAGCACTATCTCAAGTTTTGAAATACTAGATAAAACTATTGAAGAAAAAGGATTATTAAATAATAAATTATTATTTTCTCTTATAGTTGGAGCTAGTATTGGTCTTATAGGATTTATCATTTCCATAGCAATTAAAAAACACTAAAAAGTGTTTTTTATTATGCACAAATATTGGATTTCATTCTACTTAGTATTAACTTTTCTTGTCTTGATACTTTTACTTGACTAACACCTAAAGCATCTGCTGTTTCACTTTGAGTATATCCTTGATAATATCTATATTCTATTAGATTTCTATCAAAATCATCCATAGAAGAAAGTTCATTATCTAAAAGTATTTTATTATCAATCTCCTCTCTCTTATCATTTCCATAATCATAATCACTTTCATCTGTACTCTTAGTAAATGATATAGTTTCAATTACATTACGAAGTACACCTTCATCTATTTCCATAAACGAGCATATTTCACTAAATGAAGGTTCTCTTTCTAATTTACTAGTAAGTAATGATCTAATACTTAAATATTTCTTATGTAATGACATATATTCTTCACTAACTTTAATATTTCTATCGCATCTTATAAATTCAATAATCTCACCTAGTATATATTTATAAGCATAAGTACTAAATTTAACAGATGTGTCTTTCTTATAGTTTTTATATGCTTTTATTACTCCAATAGAACCTACTTGATATAAATCTTCAATACTATAATACATAGAATATTTACTAGCTATTTTATATATAAGTCCCTCACTTTCTTTAATTAAAGTTAAATATTCATTCATATACTAAATACTCCAGTACTATATTTTTCATCACGAGACTTAAAGCAATAATCAAATAAATCACTATTCTTTAAAGTTAATTTAATTTTATCATTAATACCACTTATAACTACCTTTCCATCATACCTACTAACAACATTAGAAATTTTGATTATAGAATCTATTCCACTCTTATCAACAAACTTTACACTCGATAAATCAATATTTATTTTATCGAGTGACATTCCAAGTATTAAAGGAATAACTCTACTTTCAAATACTCTTGAAGTGTTGTCGTAAAAACTACCATTTAATCTAACAAATAAAATCCCTTTTTTGAACTCAATATTTGTTGTCATAATTAAATAATACTATAATTATTAAATGACATGTTGCGTTTCGACAAAACTAGATATTTTTTTATTATTAAGAATATAATTAATATAAAAGAACTACTATATAAATATATATTATCATTCGTTTTTGGATTTTCTATTTCTTTATCTTGATATTTAATAAAACATGCTTCTTTACTACAATAACTAGTATCATGAACAACATTATTGTTTTTATCTAAAATTATATAATCATTCATGATAAATCTATAATATTTTTTTAAAGTAGATTCATCTTTTATATATCCATCTAAGTTACTATAATAGTCATCAGTATATTCTTTTCCTAATTTATACGTTTTATACAATTTATCAGTATATTCATATAAAGAAATATATTGATTTCTATAAGATTTAAAGTTATCAATAATTATCTCTTTAGTACAATTATCACACTTATCAAATGATATAGTATTACTATAAACATTATATCTATCACTTACTCTATAAGATATATCAATAGTCTGATCAGATAAACTATTATAATAAATAACTAATTTTATTGATTCATTAAACTCATTTAAAGACATTTTAATAATTTTATTCTTATAATTAATATAATCATACTTGCCATCAAATAAAGCTTTATGAGTACCATTAAAATCACTTTTATTTTCATTAAGATACACTTCCACTTCAGAAATATTAATATCACCAATGTTTTCAAATAATATACCATCTATATCAGAATTACTAAATACATAATCCTTAAGTACTCTTTTATATGTTCTTTCTTTATACTTAATTGGTTCAATAAACATATAATTAGTTTCATACTTAATATCATTAGAATCATACATAATATTATCATTTATATCATCAATTCTCTTATATTTAATATCTTTTTCTACTTCCTTATACCATAAGAATCTATCCTCCTCTTCTATAAATATTTCATCCTTAACTTTTCCAGGATAAATAGGACTCCATTCACTATATTCATATTCAAAAGCATAGCACTCGCTAAATATAAACATAGTCATTAAAATTAAAAATATTTTCTTCATTTAAACCCTCCTATTATTATAGTTAGACATAAATTTAGAAAACACTTCTTTTTTTATAAAAAATTTTGCAAAGTAAAAAATAGACTATTTCTAGTCTATTTAATAACGATATTAACTATCTTGTTAGGCACAACTATTTCTTTAACAATTTCATGTCCTTCAATATGTTTAATAACATTTTCTTGTTCCTTAGCAAATTTTAATAATTCATGCTTTTCTGTGTCTTTATTTACACTGAAAGTAGCTCTTAATTTTCCATTAACACTTACTGCGATATTAACAGTTTCATCACTAATCTTATTTTCATCGTAAACTAACCATTCACTTTCACAAATTGGTTTACCAAGATTTAACATTTCATTTAATTCTTCTGTTACATGTGGAGCTATTGGATTTAATAATACTAATAATGTTCTATAATCTTTTCTACTGATAGAATCTAATTTATCATAAGCATTTGCTAAGATCATTAATGCACTAACAGCAGTATTATAGTTCATTGTATCTATGTCTTCTGTAACTTTCTTTATAGTTTTATTAATTAATATCTCTAATGATTCAGTATATTCTTCTTTATCACTTACTTTATCTTTCAATCTATAAATCTTATCTATAAATCTCTTACATCCTTTAAGACCATTTTCACTCCATGCTGCATCTTTTTCATAGTCACCTATAAACATTTCATAAACTCTTAAAGCATCTGCTCCATAGGCTTTAACCATATCATCTGGATTAACAACATTACCACGAGATTTACTCATTTTTTCATTGTTATCACCTAAAATCATACCATGACTAATTCTAGTCCATATCATTTCTTTATTTGGAACAAGTCCTATATTATATAAGAATTGTACCCAGAATCTAGCATATAATAAGTGTCTTGCTGTATGTTCCATTCCACCATTATACCAGTCTACTCTTTGCCAATATTTCATAGCATCCATTGAAGCAAATTCATGATCATTATGTGGATCCATAAATCTTAAGAAATACCAACTTGATCCAGCCCAGTTAGGCATAGTATCAGTTTCACGCTTTGCATCCCCGCCACATTTAGGACATTTACAATTTACCCAATCTTCTATCTTAGCAAGTGGACTTTGTCCATCTTCAGTAGGTTCATATTCAGCAATATCTGGAAGTAATAATGGTAAATCTTTTTCATCCATTGGTTGCCATCCACATTTTTCACAATATATCATTGGTATTGGTTCTCCCCAGAATCTTTGTCTTGAGAAAATCCAATCTCTCATTTTATAATTATTTACTTTACGAGCAATACCTCTATTAACAAGTTTTTCTGTTATAGCTTCTTTAGCTTCTTCAACAGTCATACCAGTAAACTCTTCACTATTAATAAGTTTATAACCTTTACCTAAATAATCTTGTTTTTCAAAAGCACATTCATCTATACTTCTTCCATCAATTACTTGAATCATATCTAAATTATGTACATTCGCATATTCATAATCTCTTTGATCATGAGCAGGTACAGCCATAACAGCTCCAGTACCATAACTACCTAAAACAAAATCACCTAAGAATATTGGAACTTCTTTTCCATTAACTGGGTTAATTGCTTTAATTCCTTCAATCATACATCCAGTCTTTTCTTTATTTAATTCTGTTCTATCCATATTACTCTTCTTAGCTGTTTCTTCAATATATTTTTTAACTTCATCTTGATTCTTAATTCTAGGCATCAATTCTTTAATAAGTTTTCCATCTGGTGCAATTACAAAGAATGTAATACCATACACAGTTTCAATACAAGTAGTAAATATAGAAAATTTTCCTCCACCTACTATATCAACATCTAACTCTACTCCACTACTTTTACCAATCCAATTTATTTGACCTAATTTTACTTTTTCAGCAAAGTTTGTATCATCTAAACCTTTTAACAAATCTTCTGAGTAATCACTCATTCTAAGCATCCATTGACTCTTTTCTTTTTGAGTTACTGCTGTTCCACATCTTTCACATACTCCACCTGAACTATCTTCATTAGAAAGTACTGTTTTACAAGTTGGACACCAGTTAACAGCAATAGTATCTTTATAAGCCATTCCATGTTTATAGAATTGTAAGAATTGCCATTGAGTCCATTTATAATACTCAGGATCACTAGTAGCAAACTCTCTATCCCAATCAAATGAATAACCTAAATTCATCATTTGACCTTTAAATGTCTTAATATTTTCTTCTACTGCTTGTTTAGGATGTATATGATTCTTAATAGCATATTGTTCAGCAGGTGAACCAAAACTATCAAATCCCATTGGATACAAAACATTATATCCTTGCATTCTCTTTATTCTAGCTTTAGCATCTTGAGCAGTATAACTTCTAACATGACCTACATGAAGACCACTACCACTAGGATAAGGAAATTCTACTAATATATAATAGTGCTTATCACTACCATTATTAACAGCTTTAAATGTTTTATTATCTAGCCAATATTTTTGCCATTTTTTTTCTATAGTTTTAAAATCATACATAATTATTTACCTTCCCTTCTTTTTAAAGTTCTACCGGCTATTTCATATAAAGCATATATAAGAGCCATCATAGCAGCAAAACCAGCTAAAACAGACCATATCATACTTTCTATATTAATAACTAGTACTGAACAAAATGATATAATAAATGAATTAATAATAGTCTCTACCATAAGTACTGTTTCATACTTGGTTTTTTTCATATCTAAATTATATCTTGCGATAAATACTTTTATCATATCACTTTTTTTTATTTTTTTATATTCTTTTCTATTCTTATTCAGGAATACTGAATACACAATGAACACAAGTAAAAATATAAATATAAAATCATATAAACAACCTAAAAACTTATCCATATTCTCCTCCAAAATAAAAAGGCAATACCAAAGGACGAATCAATCGTGGTACCACCTTATTTTATGCTTCATTTTCTTTATCGCAGAACTGCGTTATTTCTAAAAAAGTAAGTTCAGTATATATTATTATTAGTTTACACCAACCACTAACTCTCTTTAAATTTTTCTATGCTTACTACTCTTTTCGTCAATCGAAATATGTATGTATTATACTACACCTCCGCTATATATTCAAGTAACTTTAGGAACATTTTTCTAAATACACTTGGAAGACTTCTCATTCTTCTAATAGCAAATCTCTTATCTTTGATACTCTTATCGCTAAATAGTATCTTATCCACTTTTTCTTTTAGTTCAGTAGTTATATTTAAATCACTAATGATACCTTCTATATCTTCATTAATAATTCTCTCAGCATTTATTTCTATATCTTTTCCTTTACAATATACAAATATTTTACTCATAGTTGGTATTTCATCAAACTCTATAACGAAATCATTATCATCTACATACCTTCTATATGGAACATTTACTTCATCTTTAAATACTTGTACATTTTCAGTAAATTTAGTATTTCTAAATCTTATTTTATAGTTACGAGTCTCAGGAATAACACCTTCTACACCTTCAACTGGTTGTATTGATACTGAGAAATCATTTTCTTTATAGTAATAATTTATCTCTGTAGTGAAACTTTGTCCTTCTCTATACATTTGACTAGTTCCATCGTCTTCATATAGTTTATATGTATTACTTCTACCAGGGAATATTTGTATTTCTAAATTTTTTGGATTACTTGTATCATTTATATTATCAGGATTTAATCTTGCTAGTGGTATTATAGCACCAGTTTTAGCATACACTGGATAGTCTTCATCTTTATAGAATGTTACATATCTTTTTCCACCAGGGAACTTCTTACCAGTTTTAAAGTCATACCATGTACCATTTGGTAAGAATATCTTATGAACTACTCTATTCATTACATTGTCTTTAGGATCAACTATAGGTGCAACAAATAATTCACTTCCATAATAAAATTCATTTTTATAAAGTGGTTCATCATATGTTTCAGGATATTTATAGTAAAGAGGTTGTATTAATGGAGAACCAAAACTAGAATATTTCTTAGCTTCACTATATAAGTATGGTATTAATTTGTGTCTAATTCTTAAATAATCATGAACTATTTTTAATGTCTTAGCATCCCATCTCCATGGTTCTCTCTTATAATATTTACCAAATGTACTAGAAAGTCTTAAAATTGGGCTATATACACCTAATTGTACATATCTAACATATAGTTCAGAGTCTTCAGTACCACCTTTAAATCCACCTATATCATGACTCCACCAACTAATACCTATATTAGCAGCAGTACTATTATAGAATGGTAATAACTTTAAAGTTTTCCAACTAACATTAGTTTTTCCTGAATATAAAATTGAATACCTATGAGGATTAACACCAAAATTACGACTCATAATAAGAGGCCTTTTAGCTTTATTAACTGCAAGAGTATTATATAAATAATAATTCATTACAAAGCTTCTAAGCATATTTTCTTTATTATAGTCATCAACCCATAAAAAGTCTATTCCATTATTCATTAAAGGATTAATAATGCCCTTCATAAAAGCATCAATTAATTTATTATCATAAACATTAAGAGGTATATTTTTACCATTATCTCTTCCTAATAAATTAGAGAAAGTTTGATAATTTTCTTCTTCAACACTAATAATACCTTCAGTCTTTATATTAAGACCAAGATGCACATGATTATTATGTAAAAAACTACTTAACGCTGGAGTGCTTGAAAATCCAACTTTATTAAGACTGAAACTAAGAGTACTATATTTATTCTTAGTTCTCTCATATTCACCAAGTAGCATAACAGAAAGAGGTATATCATTCTTTTTAAAATTATATACAATTTTTTCTATTTCACTAGAATTATACGCTTCATTTTTATTCCACCAAACACCTAAAGCATATCTAGGAATTAGTGGTGGCAAACCAGTTAAGTTAAAATAATCACGAAGACCTACTCCAAAGTCATTATTATATATAAATAAATATGTATCTATATTCTTATAATTAGGAGCAATAATATTACCATATTGATTTAATATAGGTGTTCTAGAGTCATCAAATGTAGTAAAACCATCTAATGAAAATAAACCTTTATCTAAAGATACTCCACCACCCTTATAATCATCTAAACTATAAGCACTACCTTTAAAGTTTCTTACTTCAGGATGATTAAAATACCATATCTTTTCAGTACCAATAATACTTACTTTTAAATATTGATCAGGTAAAAATTTACTTCCTACATATGGTTTTTCTTTATTATATTCTATTATAAATTTATTACTTTTGATAACTAATACATTATTATCTTCTTCAACAGTTATTTTTGGTTTACCAAAACTTCTATTAGTAGCAAAAAAAGTAGGATAATCATTAAATGCACCAGTTTCACTATATTCAAAACGTATTAATGCATCAGATAAAACACTAATTCTATATGTTTTACCCATAAATACATATGATGATGGAGTCTTACTCTTAGTCATATCTATATAAAATTGTGAACCAAAATCATACATAATTTTCCTCCTACTTTATTTAACTTTTCATTGTTGTTTTAATTTAACCATCCAGTTATTATATATTTCACAGTTAGCACTTGTTGGTGGTGGATCTGCTTTTTCCATCTTCACAATCATTGGTATTTTAAATATTCTACCAAAAGCTACACAAGTACCAGCTTGTAATGTCTTTTGCTTTTCCATTACATCTTCACTCATATTAGGTACTGATTTAGAGATATATTCTAAGTCAGCTGGGTGATTTATTTTAAATATTAAGAAGTTAGCACATTGACTTATAACATTTTCATTTAAGTCTGTTGGTCTTTGAGTAATTAAATCTAAAAGTAAACCATATTTACGACCTTCTTTAGCAATTCTTTCAAATATGTTATATCCAAGAAGTGCTTTGTCATCTCCTTCTAAAACATAACGGTGAGCTTCTTCTAATATCATATGTATTGGGAATGTAGCTCTTTCTTGTAATGCTCTTGTAAATTTCATGAACATACGTCCAAAAACTTTAACAATACTACGAGCAAATCTATCATCAACATCTTCTAAATTGAAGTTAACAATTTGACATTTTTTATTACCACTAATTTGTATTTTCTTAATATATTCATCAACAGTAGTATAGCCATCATCACAAAAGAATGCTGAATTCTGACGAGTAGCTAAATCATGAAGTCTTACTTTTAAACTCATTGCAGAGTCATACATAGCTTCATTTAACAAATATCTTTCACTATATAATGTAAAGTTAAGAGCAACTTCTAAATCATGAAGTGAATAACTTACTCCTTCAGCATTATAATTCCATTCACGTGAGTCATCTATAAATCCTTTAATATAATCTGAAATGATTTTACGTTCAGCAAATCTTCCTTCACTATCTATATCAAAACAATTTCTAAACATACGTGTAAAGCCAATACCAGGAACTTCAGTCTCTAAAGAAAGCTCTGGTGTATTAGTTTCTGATAATATTTCAAATATTTGATCTCTAATCTTACTAGAAGTTTGATTAGTATACATTATATTAATAATAGCTTTTGCAAGTATATGATTTTTATAGTCTTGTGCTTCTTTATCTTCACGAGCAAACATTTTAACATATACAAGAGCTGTCTCAACCATAGCTATTTGAGAAAAGTTAGTCGCATCAAGTAAATTAAGTACATCATCTAGTTCAAGAAGGCATACGGGTATTCTAAGTTTCTCATATTCTTTTTTCATATTAGTAGTTATTACTTTAAATGAATAATATGGATTATTTTTACTTAAATCTTTAAAAGCATTCATATATTCACCATAACTATCAAATATAAATATATTCGCATTATATGGAATTATTTGAGAATTAGGAAATATATTTTGAATAATTCTACATATACCATAAGTTTTACCACTACCAGTATTACCAAATATAGCTGTATGGTTTGAGAATAATTCATCTATACTAACATTTAATGGAAATTCATTATATAAAGGACTTACTCCAAGTCTAATACTTCTATTTTCTTCACCAGTAAGTATTTTTAATTCTTCTTGATTAATAATTCTAACGTTCGCATCAAGGCTAGGTTTTTTAATAAGACCACCAATAAAATCATGATCAGTAAGTTCTCCTAAGAAACTTATTTTAATTGTATCTTGTTCAATAGAATCTACTTCTCCTAAAATTTTTTTATCCGCATCTTCAAATACAACATGTAAGTTAATTAAATCTTTAATACCAGCAATAGTTTCCTTATTAACACTTACAATAGCACTATTCTTAGTAATAGTAAGAACCTTTCCAAGCATATTAAAAAACCTTCCTCTCTATTCTTAAGATAATTTTATCACAAATATTTTTCTCATACAACATAAAAAGTGTTATTGCTAACACTTTTTCTATTAATATTCTATTTTATTTAAATAAAGTCCGACAGGACTAGCACATCTACCAAGAGAAGTTCTATTTTCACTTTTAAATATATCTTCTATATCGCAAATACTTTTTTTAGAATCATTTATATCAATTAATAAACCAACTATATTTCTAATCATATATCTAAGAAATCCACTAGACTCAAATCTAAGATATAATACTTTTTTAGATATTTTATAATCTATAATAACATCTCTTTCATAGTTACCATTATCTTTATCTGAAGTAAAACTTCTATAATTATGTTTTCCTTTAAATTGATTAATGAATATATCTAAAAGTTCTTTATCTATACTTTTACAATATTGATATACATATTCACTTTCTATAGGATTATATTCTCCCATATTAATTTTATAAATATATTCTTTTCTCTTAACATCATGTCTTACGTTAAAACTATCATCTACTTTTTTAATACTTTTAACATAGATATAATCACTTAATAATGAATTAACACTATGAAGTAGCTTTTTATGATTTATTTCTTCATCTACTTCAAAAGTACAATATTGATTTAATGCATGAACCCCTCTATCAGTTCTAGAAGCTCCTATAGTATTAATACTTCTATTAAATATTTTAGATAATACTTTTTCAAGTTCTCCTTCAACAGTATCTTTATTCTTTTGAATTTGATATCCATAATATTTAGATCCGTTATAACTTAAATTAACTAAATATTTCATTGTATTGATATTACTCCTTTTTGAACTAAATAAGCATATACAAGTACTAAATGAAATGCAGTATAAAATATATCATAAAATCCTACTCTATTAGTTCTATAGTTAGTTCTATATCTTTTCATATTATAAAGTCTTAATTCTGAAGCAAATGCCATATCTCTACTTTTTCTTTTCGTAAGAGCAAGTATATTACCATATATAGTCCCTACTGCATTCATTCTACCAAATATATTAGAATGAAAATAATCTATTCCTCTACTAGCTTCTGCCTTTAAAGTTTTATATTCTACTGTTAACATAAGTGGGACATATCTTAACATTTTATTAACTTTAAAAGCAAATTTAGTAATTGGCAAATATAAGAAATTAAAATATGATAAAAACTTTTCTATGCCATAAGCGCTTTCACTAGGACTAGTAGTATAAGCAAGTATATTTAAATATTCTACTATAGTTATAAGCTTAACAATATAAACAATAGTTTCTGTTATATTAAGTCTAAAATATGCACAAACAAATGCTATTAAAATATAAATATATCTTAAAGACCAAAATGTTCTAAAGTAATATTTAAATGGTACAAAACTTAATAACTGCATACATAGAACTAATCCAAATAGAAATAAATTTATATATAAAGAATCAGTAAGTAACATAAGTACTATAGCTACTATAAAATCAAATAATTTAATTACTGGATTTAATCTATGTACTGATGAATCTACTGGATAAAAAGAACCAAATGAATTTCTAGAATACATCTCTATATACCCCCTTTATAAGGTCAAGTATATTGTCATAGTCATGTATATATCTTCCTTTTTTCTTACATTCATCTATAAATGTAACTATCTTTGGTACCTCTACTCCTATTTGATTTAACGCGTCTATATCTCTTAATAATTCTTTACCACCAAATGCTACTAATTTAGTTAAATTCATTAAGTATACATAATCTGTTATTTGATAACAAAAATTAGTATCTTTGCTAAGTAATATAATTGTCTTTTTATATTTATTTTTTAAGAGTCTTAGTAATCTTATCAATTCTTTTTTGTCATTTGAATTAAGTCCTGCCGTATATTCATCAAGTATTAATATACTAGGATTATAAACAAGAGCACATGCAAGAGCCACTTTCTTAGCATCTACGAGTGTTAACTCATGTGGATTCATATTTAAATATGAGTCATCAAGTCCAACTAACTTTAAAGCATCACTTGCTCTTAAATCTATTTTTTCAAGTTTATATTTGAAATATTTCATTCCAAATTCTATTTCACTTTTAACAGTTTTATTAAAGAACATATCATATGGATTTTTAAATACATATCCAGTTTGAAATCTAAGCTTATTTATATTCTTTATCATTCTACCATCATTAATAAATCTTCCTATTTTAACTCTACCACGAGTAGGCATTATTAAAGCATTTATTAAGTCTCCAATAGCTGTCTTACCACTATTACTTCTACCAATAAATGAATATATACCAGGATTCTTTATTTCAAATGTTATATCACTTATAATAGTTTTTTCTAAAGGCGTATATGCATCTATAACAAAACTTACATGATCAAATCTTATTTCCATAATGCACCTACCAATTCTTTATCATCTAAATAATATTTATTAATAAGTCCATAATCCATTAAATATCTATTTAATTCAACTATAAATGGAAGACCTAAACCAAGTCTTTTAAGTATTTTTTCCTCATTTAAAACACTTAATGTTTTACCTTCACAAACTATCTTTTTTTCATATACTACTATTATTTTATCTCCATATAAAGTTTCTTCCATATCATTAGTAAAATTCATTACTATACCACCATCTTTAACATATTCTTTTAATATATCAAAAATAAGTAATTTATCTTCATAGTCTAATTCACAAAGTACATTGTCTATTACTAATACTTTAGGTTTAACTATTAATGCAGATAATATTTTCATCTTTACTTTATCACTTGCACCCAAACTATTAGGATCTCTTATTAATAATTCTTTTAATTTAAAATGTCTACTTTCAGTATCTATAAGTTCTCTAATTTCATTTTTTTTCATAGCTAAACTTTCAAGTCCAAAAGCTATTTCATCTTCAACAGTTTCACCCACAAAAACATTTAAATGTTTATATAAAACAAAACTCATTCTTCTTCTAATAATATCTAAAGTTTTAGGACTAAAACTAGTATCTCCTACTTCAATAATAGCTTTTTTATTTCCATGTAAAAGAGTGTGAATTATTAAATCATTATTATCTCCAATAATAGATACAAATTCACTAGGTTTTAAATTAATACTAATATCTTCACCAAATATATATTTAAAGTAAACATCTTCCATAATAATACTCCTCATTAGAATTATACTATATTTTTTAACATTAAAAAAGATTTTATAAACTTAATTTTTATAAAATCTATTATAGTATAATGCTATTAAAATAGAACCAACTGAATTACCAAGTAACATTATAAGTATATAAAGTAATGATTTAAAACTTAATAAATTTGCTACACTTATATAATACATATTAGCTATACTATGTTCAAAACCACTAAGTATAAACACCATTACACACATAAATATGCAGGAGTATTTACCTATTTCATTATTTATCTTTTTATAATTGTTTACTGCTATATACATAAGTATTCCACATAACATAGATAAAATAAATATACTTAGCAAGTTATCATTTAATTTTAAATTTACTAAATCTACTGCTTTATCGCTAATATTTTTAAATCTTGTTAGAAGTACTAATCTCGCTACTAAGAATGTACCAATAAAGTTACCAACTATTGTTATTAAAAGTTCATAAATATAATTAAATTTATTTATAAGTATATACCCTATTTTACCTGTAAATAAATTCATTCCATACATACATATAACAAGAAGCCCTATTGAAAACAAGAACGCACCAAATAAGTTATTATCAACTCTTAAATATACAGTACCAGCAATACCTATCATAATACCAGCAAATATACTTTTAATTAAACAATCTATATATTTTTTCATGACTCACTTCAACTTTCTAATCTTCATTCCATTTAGCTTCTAAAGTAATATTACCACTTACAATTTTATCAAAATTATACTTAATATCGTTATAATACCAACCATCAAATGTATAACCATCTTTTACAGGTTCTTTTGGTGCTATAGCCATTTGATTTTCAAGCACTTCTTGTGTTGTATTTTCTTCTCCATTATTATATACAAACGTAACAATAAATTTTAATCTATATTCTGCCTTTAATGTAGTTGTATTTTCTACTTTATAATTACTATCAACATATTCCCCAACTGAATCTTTCCAACCTATAAAACTGTATCCAGCTTTAACTGGTACTGGAAGTACTATTTCTTTATATTTTTTAACTCTTAAACTACTAAAAGTGCTTCCTCCATTACTATCAAATGTAACGGTATATTTACCATCGAATATATATAAAAATAAACTAACAGCGCCAACAAGCAATATAAATGATGCCATTAATTTATAATAATCTTTCTTTCTAAAATTTTTTTTAACCTTATTAACCTCAATATTTTTACTTCTTTTTTTACCCATTCCTACCACCATTTTAATTCTATCATACTATTATGTTTAAACCAATAACAAATTAAAAAAGTTTATTATTTTGAATAAACTTTTCCATTAACATATAATTTATATCCATTTAAATCTATATTTAAGGTATCACCTTCATTTTCAAATGAAGTTACATAAGAGTCTCCAGTTAATTTAATCTTGCTATTTTTATCAAGTTTTAATGTAATACTTTTGGCAGTATTTTCTTCATTTATAGTTCCTTCAAAGTATGACTCATTTAACGTCATATCAAGTGTTGATATTGAATCTACTACTATATTACCTATAATATCTTGATTAGTTGCTTTAAACGTAACAACTCCTCCATTAGATCCACTATTTCCCCAAGAATCTTTTTGTATTCTCAAGAAATTTTCAGTGCTATCATTATTTATTATTTCATTGTTCTCAAGTTCTATTAAAGCAGTTGTATTTGTTACATAGAATGAGTCTCCTTTGTTAGTAATTATCTTACTATTTTTAGAAGTAAATTTTGCTTGTCCATTTGCTGCATCTCCACTCATTGATTGATATAAGAATATATTTTTATAAGTAGTAGATTGTCCATTTAATTTATTATTTGTATCAGTTAATGTTACATTTTCAATAGATACACTATTTTTACCTTCTATAACTATTCCTTCACTAACATTTGAATTAAGATTTGCATTTTTAACTGTTATATCAGCAGTAGAATATATTGAAGGAGAACCAGCTCCATTAGTTGTATAAGTTCCACCATCAACATTAACTGTTCCGCTACCTCTATCACTTCTAATAGCTGCACTTGAAACTCCTGAAGTTGTAATGGTTAAATTATTAGCATTCATAATTCCGCCACCAGTTGTCATTATTCCACCAGAATTATCTTTTTTAGTAGTAATTGTTGAATCACTTATATTTATTGTTGTGTTATCACTACTTGTATTATTAATACTTGCACTACCTCCATAACTAAATACACCATTTGCTCCAGTAGCATCTGTATTAATAGTAGAGTTTTTTATAGTAACTGTACTACCATCTTTAGCAATTATTCCTGAGTTAGTTCCATAAAAACTAGTATTATCTCCACCATCAGAATCTCCTGTTTTATTAACAGTAACATTATCAATAGTAGCATTTATTTTACCACTTACTAATATAGCATTTTCATCACTACTAGTTGATTCATAAGTTTCATCTTTAAGTTCAGTATCACTTGTTATTTCATTTTTAGATGAATAGCTGATATTAGTATTATTGTTACCACCAGGTCCACCATTCATATTACCATTATTATTTGTATTACTTACTAAGCAATTTGTTGTTGCATAAGAAGATCCAAAAGTAAGTAATCCAGTTAAAATAACAGATGCAAGTATAAATATTATCTTTTTATCATTACCCTTAAATACTTCACTAAATGCTAAACTATTCATCTTAGTTAATACTAGATACATAATAACAACTGATATCATTAATGATATTACACCAATAATTACATAATACTTAGTCTCTAATGTATTACTAGAATTTGGATTCATCATATTATCAGGTTTTTCCATTTGATTATTATCACTAGGCATTCCAATATTGTTATCATTTGAAGTATTACTATCACTAAAAGTATTGTTATCACTGCTTGGTTTCTCTGGAGGTGTTCCTCCATTTGAATCATTCATTCCACTAGGCATATCAAGTGATGTTCCCATCCCCATATTACTTCCTAAACTTTTAGATGCGTAATAACAAGTAAAACACAAAGATGCAATTAACACTACTAGAATTAAAACACTTATAATATTTTTATTTTTTATATTCATATCTCTCTTCCTTTCAATACAAATATAAAATTCTAATG
>CAKOJC010000018.1 GCA_934088535.1 uncultured Bacilli bacterium
GTTTCTAGAATACTAGTTACTCTATTAAGAGGCATATTTACATCTAATACAGTATAAAAGTTTCCACTATAAGTTACGCCTATCATAGAACTTAAACAATTAATAGTTTTATCTATGAATATAGCAATAGGTTTATTATAAAGATTATACTTTGATATAGATGTAGCTATTTTTCTAGAATAATCTCTAAAGTCACTATAAGTAATACTTTTATCTTTTTCAACAAAAGCTACTTTGTCACCCTTCTTTTTACATATTTCATCTAAATAATTTGTTATGCATTTTTTCATAAAATTTTCACACCCATTATAAGTATATCATAATTAAATGATAAATAAAAACTAGTTTTCACTAGTTTCTATGATTGTTTCTTTTAATTTTGGTTTTTCTATTTGTAATATTTATTAAATACTTCGTTTATTTTGTTTAGATCAAATCCATGTTTTTGCATTTCATTTTTTCTAAGTTCATACATTTTAGAAAATATTTCACCTTTTTCTTTAGTATTTGCATAATGAACTTTTGCATGACATATAGGGCAAACAGCAATTAAATTGAACATACTATCTAATTTAGTATTTGGAAAATCTTTTTGCGCACTTATTGGTATGATATGGTGACATTCTAAATATTGATGTTCCCCTGTAGCATTAGTAAATGTTTTATGTTCTTCATTAATTTCACAGTTGTAATTAGAAAGTTCAATTCTAGTTGCTTTTAATTTCGGATCAGTTTTTTCTCTTAGTACTCTTTTCTTACCCACTTCAATTTTTGGTTTGTATTCATACTTTTGACTTTCTAATTTATTTAATTCATTTGTATTGTATCCTGTTATAGAACCATTATTTATCTTTTCGAATTGTTCATTTTCTTCTTTAATTTCTTCAAACTCAGTATTTGACACTTCATAATTAATTTCTAACATTCTATTTATATTTTTATCATTGATATATTTTAAAAATAATTCGGCGATTTCATTTTCAATTGGATACAAATATCCTTGCTTAGAACCACCGTTAGAGTTAAACGGATTTTTCTTTAAATCTATGTTTTTTAAATATTCTTCTTTATAATTACTAAAATGAAAAGGTTTTTCTAAATCATATATTGTTAAGTCTATTCTTCTTCCTTCTGGCTTCCAAGTTTGATGAAGAACATCTGGTATATTGGATTTATATGCTTTACAATTAGCGATAGCGATTGCTTTTATATTTCCTTTCCTATTACAAAAAATAATATCTCCTTCATTAACCAAAGTTAAATTTTCCCAATGTTGAAGATTTTTTCCATCATGATTTTTTATTGGTGCCCAAATAAAATTACCATTTCTTTGCTCATTATAATATTTTCCTAAATTAACAAACCAATATCTCATAAATTATTCTCCTTTATGTATTTTGCTAGTGGAATGTCAGCTGGTGCTAAATCATAATCTAATATATTGTTAGCATCTACCCATACATATTCAGAATGATCATGTAATTTAAAGTCTCCACTAATATACTTGCATCTGTATAATCTTAAATCAACTACTTTAGTTGGATAATTGCAGATATTATTTGTTATATATTTTTCTGCTTTTATTTTTAATTCAAATTCTTCTTTTATTTCTCTTTCAATAGCAACTTTTTCGTCCTCATCTTTTTCAACTTTTCCACCAGGAAACTCCCATTTTTCTAAAACGTTTTTATCACCAGTAGAACGTTTTGCAATTAATATTTTATCTTCTTTTTTTATTAAAGCTGCTACAACTATTATTTCTTTCAAAGTAATCACCTACTTAAATTATACCAAATACTATTGACGTTAACAATTATCAATAATATTTAAAAAACTAGTTTTCACTAGTTTCTATGTTTGTTTCTTGTATTTTTGTTTTTTCTTCTTTTAGTTTATCAAACATTTCAGTCATTGTCTTGTTGTTATGAGTTAATCTTTTTATAGATAAGTCTTCTGCTTTATTGTTTGCTAAACGAAGGTTATCATCTGTTTTAAGTAGATGTTCTTTTGTTTTTTGTAAGTGATCAATAGTTTTGTCAATCTCTTCAATTGCTTTAGCAAATCTTTCACTGGCAAGTCTATAGTTTCTACCAAATCCTTCTTTGAATGCATTAATGTTTTCTTCAAAGTGTGTTATATCAATATTTTGATTCTTTATAAGTTCTAGTTCTTTTCTATATTCTAAAGATTTATTAGCTAAATTTCTTATTAAAGTAATTAGCGGTATAAAGAATTGAGGTCTTATAACATACATTTTGTCATAAAGATGAGATACATCTACGATACCATCATTATAGTAGTCATTATCTGCTTCAAGAAGTGTTACTAGTACTGCATATTCACATTTCTTTTCTCTTCTATCTTTGTCAAGTTCTTTAAAGAAGTCTTCGTTTTTATGTTTAGTAGAAGTTGTATCAGCTTCATTTTTCATTTCAAACATGATTGATACTATTTCATTACCATCATCATCGTAATCTCTAAATATAAAGTCACCTTTAGAACCAGTTCTAGCATCATTATCTTTATCAAAATAAGCATTCTTAAATAATGGTCTTAATCTATTAAATTCAATATTACAATGTTGTTCTAAAGATTCACCTATCATTTTAGTAGATTGTTTAGCTTTGAAATCTTTATAGTATGCGATTTGTTCATCTTTATCTTTAAGCTTAGATTCATAAGAATCCTTAATAGTATTTTCTTTTAGTTCATGTTCTTTTGTTATGATAGTAAGTTCACTACTTAAGTCAGATATTTTTTTATCTTTCTCAGTTATTGCTTTTTGAATTTCAAGTTCACTTTTTGATGCTTGTAATTCTATTTTACTTTTAAGGTCAGCTATTTCTAAATCACGTTTAGATAGTTCTTCTTGATATTTTTTTTCTAGTTTTGATAGAGTTTGTTCTTCTTTAGTTTTTAGTTCACTCTTTAGAGTGGTTATTTCTAAATCTTTTTGATTTATAGATTTAGTTAATTCTTCTTTGATGTGTGCTTCTGCGAGTTTTATACTACTTTCTTTATCTCTTTTATGTTCTTGTTCTCTTAGTTCTAACTCTTTTTCAAATTCTTTATCTCTTATTTGTTTTACTACTTTATCATAATCACTTTCATCTATTTGAAAGATTGTTCCACAGTTTGGGCATTTTATTTCGTTCATTGTTCCTCCTTATAAATATAGACTTTTACCTGTTATGTAGTCATTTATATCAAAACCATTATTTTGTGCGATATTTATTAGTTCATTTGGAGTAGCATTCTCTACTCTAGATAGTTCAATTATTGCTTGTGGTGAACCATTAAACATAGCTATACCAAAATAATCTATTAAGTCTTTTCTTAATCTTTCTATATCTATTTCATAATTATCCATTTCATACCTCTCATAAATATTATAACATATAAAATAAATATATTTTTTAATAACAAATTTTCTATAAATTTAAAAATAGTATTTACTTTTAAGTTTAAACACTATTTGTTTTTAAGATATTTTGCTACATTTTTAGCTGAATCTTTACCTATTTGAGATAGAGAAGCAGCTGTTAAGTGAATACTATTATTAACAACTTTATCATCAACAGGTACTTCTTCTAATGCAAATAATTCTTTATATTCTTTATCATAAGCTACATAGCCTAAATCTGATCCTAAGATTATATCTTTATTATTTTTAATTAATTTTTCTTGTTCTTCATGAATTTTTTTAACATAATTATCAACATCATTTTTCTCATTTATTTTCCATGATGTTTCAACTATTACACCAAATGATAAACCTAAATCTTTCTTTAAATAATTGTGTACTTTCATATATGAATCATAATATAGATTATCTTTTGAAAGTTCTTCAGTAGCATCAGAGCATCCTTGGTACATAACATAGAATCTATTAACTACTCTATAACCATTACTTTCTAAATATTCTATAGCACTTAGATATTTTTCTTTTGCTGCTTCATAAATGTGTTGTTCATCATTATATTCTGAATCTGTACTAGGTAGGAAATTTCTAATTGGTTCTCCCCCATTAGATGCCATAACTGATACCATTTTGTTTCCGGTTTCTTCATAGTATGTTTTAGCAAATTGTGGAATCATGTTTGTTCCATACGATGGCAATAAAGAATAATATTTATCACCTTTCTTTGAGTATCTAAGTTTATTATTAATATATATAGATTTTTCACCAAGTGTTTTAGTTTTTGATGTTATCATTTCTAAAGTACCTTCATTCTTACTATTTATTTTATAGTCGAATGCTATATTTTCTGATACTTGTACACTTACGTAATTAAATGTTTTATATTCTTTTATTATATCAGAATCTATATATTTAGAAATGTCTCTAGTATCTTTTGTTTCTTGTTCATACTTGTACATTCCAGTATAACCAACCATATTTGATTGACCAAAAAATAATACTAAATCTATGTCTTCTGCCCATATTGCATATAAATCTATTACTCTTTTTTCAGTTTGAGTTTCAATCTTTTTATTGTGAACATCATTAATCCATTCATCTGATACTTCATCATAGATTTCATATTCAGGAACTCTTGTGTCTTTCTTTAATGACCATCCTAGTAACTTTTTACTTTTATCCCATGAATTAAAATCATATTTTTTATCATTGATAATTCCATAAGTATTTTCATTACCTTCTACTAAAGTTTGTCTTAATTCAATAGTATCATTATTATTTCGATTTCTATGATATATAACTGTTACTGATTCTTTGACTGTGATTGTTACTTCTGCTAGATCATTTTCAAAAGTTTTAGCTGTGATTTTTGTAGTACCAGGATTTATAGCAGTTACTTTACCATCCTTATCAACATCAGCTATTTCTTTATTTTCACTTAACCATATAATATTTTTAGAAATTGAATTTTTATTAGTTTTTATTTCAATTTTAATTGATTCATCTTCTAAAAGAGTTGCTTCTTTTATATCAGTTTCAAATTTTTCTGATAATGTTAATATAGAAGCTAATTTATCTCTATTGACATTTAATTCTAATTTACTTGCATCTCTATGTTTAAAGTTTAAAAAAAGTATTGAACATAAAATAGATAATATAAATACAGTTGAAATTATTATAGTTGTTTTAATTTTATTATTCATTCTAATACACCTTAACATTTAAAATTTTATCATACTTGGGAAGTGTAAGCAATAAAGTATAAAGTTATTGACAAATAAAAAGTAGAAATAATTTTCTACTTAGTTTATTTATATTTATTATAATCGCAAATATATATTTTGAATAAAGTGTCCTAAGTGATCTATTTTATATCAAATATTTTTTTAAGTTCAGTAATCATATTTTCTTTTCTTTTATTATAATAATTTTCGAAATTATATAAGTCTGTTGATTCATTTTCATCACTATATTCAACTTTATTTCCTTTTTTTATCCAATCTGTAAGAGACATATCATTTTTTGATTCGTTTTCACTTCCTTCAAGTAATTCTAGGTTTGGAAGTGTATCTCTTAATTTTTTCCATAATTCTATTTGTTCTTTAGATAATTTGTTTTTATCTAAATTCTCAAATGCATTATATGGATGAGCATGATCTTGATGAAATATTATTTGATCTAGTTTTAAATTAGGATATAAGAGTGATAGTATGTAGAATGTATATTTACCTTTTTCTTTATCCATATATGAATTAATATCTTCTTCAGTTAGTTTAAAGTTTCTATCCCCTACTAAAATCACACTATCAAATAATGTAATATCAAAGTCAACTTTTTTACAGTTAAGTGTTTCTAAGGCTGCTCTTGTATTAGTTAATGCTGCATTTGATGCAACGCCATATAAATTCTTTAATTGAGAAACTGCAAGATATTTTTTTAGTCCTGTAATATTTTTGTCATTACCACCTTTATATAAATAATAAATATATGGAATTAATGCATTTTGAGATGATAACATTTCAGTAGAATATCCGAGTTTTACTAAAGAATCTACTGCCTTTTTTATAGCATTTGATATATCTTTGAAGTTAACTCTTATATAAGTTATTTTATCCTTCTTAAATGAATTTATTTTTAGGTTAACAGGAGAACCTGATAAAACTAAACATGTTCTCATTATAAAATCTTTATTAAAATTAAATTTATTGCCTTTGTTATTAATATCTTTTATTAAATCCTCTATTTCTTCTCTTCCACCCTTCCATTCAAGTAGCATTGTTGAAAATAGAAGATCTGATTTAGATAATGGTGTTCCATATGAATTTAATCTTACAAATATATTTAATACATCTTCATATGAATCACTTTCAATATTTAAATAATGTATTATTGGTGGATTTAATAAGTTAACATTTTCCCAGAATCTAGTGATGTTTGCACTTTCTTCGTCAGTTAAATCATTTTCTTTTGTATAATTTACTATATCACTTAATTTATCAAATTTTAAAATATCTGATGCTATAATCCATTTATAATCATTAGGTACCTTTTTTTCTTCAAAAAATTTAAATATTGGAATTTTTTCATCATCTTCCTCATCATTTAAACCTTTAGCATTTAAATTAAAATATAATTTTTTCTTTGGAAATGAATCATCTAATTTCCACCATGCATTCTGTGTTTTATATGCTGTTGAACCTTGAAGTCCTATATATAATGCTGTTAGCCTTTGTTGTCCATCAAGAGTAATAAAATAATTTTCAAAATCTGATGCAATTGTTGATGATTTATCATTATTTTCACTATCTCTTTCATGATAATCTTTAATAAAATCATATAATATCATTTCATTTTTATTTATATCACTCTTTGTTGTTTTCCAAAATAATAATGTTCCAATTGGATAACCTATAAATATTGATTCAAATAGTTTTTCTATTTGTTCAGCTTTCCATACAAAACCTCTTTGTATTTCAGGCAAGTATATTCTCTTTTCATTAAGCATTTTTATTATTTCTTTTATAGATATTGTTTCATATTTCATTGTATCACCGCTTTTCATTATAATTATAACATGTATTACTTCTTACTTAAAGATATCTAGTTTTACTATTTAACAGTCATATTTTCATTATTTTTTCTCTTTCAATATATCTAAAGTCTTATTATCTCTTTTACCATTATAAAATTTATCTATTACTTTTGAAAATAATTTTTCTTCTGGATATATATATTCAAATAAAGTCATACATGAATTCAATTTTAAATAATCAGGATATCCCATTATATATTTAATATCTCCATCTTGATTTAGTAATTCATTACATATTTCTAACATATTATTTTTTAGATAAGAGTTACTCATATATTCTTTTACTTCTTCTATTCCTTCTAAACCATAAAACTTTGATGTTGCACTTCTACCTAATTCTTTTAACTGTGGAAATATATACCACATCCAGTGGCTTTTTTTATATCCATTTTTTATTTCATGTAAAGCTATTGCATAATACTCTTTATGCATCTCTACAAATCTATCTATATTATACATTACTACCACCCATATCTTGGTTCAATATCTGGTTCTTCTGGAACATATTTGTTAACACATACTTCTTCACCATTATCACCATAATAACATTCTTGATATGTTCTTCCACCGGTTGTTGTTGAAGTACATCCAATACAAAGCATCAATATCAACAAAAGCATAAATATTTTTCTCATATGTGAACCTCCAACTTATTACTATTTATTATAATATATTTTATTTATTTCATCAATAAACTGTTTTGTTTAGCCTAGTTTATAATACTTGTTCATTTAATATTTTTTCTAACCTATGTTGTAAGTGATATTACTTTCTACTTCACAGTTTAAATCTTTTACGGCTTGTAACAGTATTTGTTTTTTTGATGGATTGCTGTTATTAGGGATTTCATCGTTTGTATCTTCTTCATATATTCCTAATGTTCCATCATCTTTAGTTTTAGAATAATAAGTTTTATTAGTTAAACTAGATTTAAATCTAATATTCTTGAAATGGTGTCTATTCCTTTATTTTTTAATACTGCTTTTTTTCTATTCAATTTTATCATTTTTATATAAAAAAGTCATTTTATTATATTATATTTTTATTCTAATAATAAATAATAATTTTATATTTATTATAAATATTATACAAAAAAATGAGAGCTTTCGCTCTCTTCAGGGGGTTTTGGTTGAATACTCACATTTTGATTCGTGTGGGTATTCTTGACATATTTCTATGTCAGTATCATTATATAATGTTTTTGACTTTTTTGTCAATTGAATATTTTTAATTTTTTAATTTTTACTATTATTTTGAATGTAATTATAAAGTTCATCCCAAGTATTTACTCTATCTGAAGAGGTTTCTTTTTCTTTATTTATTCTTGACGTAAAGACAGCTCCTTTTATATTGTTTTTATTTAAAGATTCTATTGTATCTATACCATCATCAAACATAAAATCTATTCCTTCATCTTTACATATTTGTACTTTGTATGTATGAGAAGTTATAATCTTGTCATAATTTATATCATTCTTTTTTAAATAATCTTCTACATATTTATGAGCATCTTTAAAGTATGTATCACTTCTAGCTGTTATAAAATATATTTTGTTTCCTTCACTTCTTAATTTATCTATTACTTCTTTTGCATTTTCTTTGATAGTTACTTTATCGCAAATATTTGTTGCATTTTCACTAAAGAATTCTTTTAATTCTGGTGTATCTAATGTTCCTCTTATTAATTTATAACGATCTAATTTTATTTCTGGATGCTCATTTTCATATCTAATAACATACGCTTCACTAGCTTCATTTGTATTGGTTAAAGTATCATCTATATCTATTCCTATATTCACACTTTATCACTCCTTTTTTAACATATTTTAATTATATTCTTTTTCCCATTATTTATTTTTTTAACATTTGTAATGTTCTTTTAAATTCGCCAATTGTTTCTATTTCTTCTTTTGTTTCTTTTTTTGCTTCTTCTGTTAAACCTTCTATTAAATCACTACTTTTAATTATTCCGTATGCTCCACAATTTCTTACTAGATCTCCCATACGACTATTTTGAAATTCTCTTGCATGCACAAACTGTGATATTATTGACGCTGCCAATTCCTTTATATTTTCCCTATACATTCTTTTAAAATCATCGTCGTAAGTCACATCATATAAATCTGTATCGACTGCTTTAATTAAACTATCTGGTGTATAAATTAAGTTTTTAAAATTTAAGTCTGTAAACATTACTCCTTCCATAGTTAATCTTAGCATTTCTCTTTCAAATTGGCTTAATGCATTCACTAAATCTCTTATCTTAGTTGCTTCATCTATTTGATCTAATGTTATACCTTCTATATATTTCATTAAGTATCCTCTTAGTGAAGGCTTACCATCTTTATTTAAAAATATAAATTCTTCTGGGAAAGCCACGAAGTCACTTTTATAATGAGAAAGATATTCCAATTCTCTTAAATATTCATATTCATAAGGATATTCTTTGTAAACCATATTAAAATCTGTTAAGTAACATGTTGCGTTATAGCCATTACTTAATCTTTTAGTATAATATCCTTGAGGAATTTCATTATGTATTCTATCTTTTCTCATATATTCTCCTTGGACATATATTTTAACACAAAACATTATATATGTAAAATCAAAGTGTTTTTTGAGTGTAAAGAAAAATGTTAACAAGTTGTTAACATTAATTTTTATTTTTTAAAGATTTAAACATCTTTTTCCATAACTTACTTGATGAATAATTAAGTATTCCTTCTTTATAGATTCTAAGTCCATATTTATATAATAGGAAACATGTAATTACCATAAGAAGTATAGCTATTACTAGATCTATTATTGTCATTTCGCCAAGCGTATACATTACTGGTGCGAGTATACCTGATATAAATGGTATGAATGCAGCTGCTTTTATGAATACAGCTCCTTGATAAACGGATGCATAAAGTGCTAAATAATACCCTAACATTAAGAAGATCATAACTGGTGTTTGTATTTGATTATAGTCTTCCATACTTGTTGTCATACTAGCAAGTACACCTATAAATAATGAGTATGCTAAGAAACTAAGTATTATTAATATTAAGAAGAATGGTATACCAGCAAGTAATTTAGATGCCATATCACTTTGTAAGAACATTGTTATATAACTACTTACTTTACTTGTAGTTTCTGCTCCTACTACTCCTGAAGTAACACTTCCTGAAGTTGTAAAGAATCTAATACCACTACCTATGAAAGCATAGAATAGAAGTAAAAATCCTTGGAATAAAGCAAATACATTTGATGCTACTAACTTAGACATAAAATGTGCTTCAGGTGTTACACTTGATATAATTATTTCCATGCTCTTAGTACTCTTCTCTTCATTTATTTCTGCACCTATCATTTGAACCATAAGTACTATTAATATAAAGAATGGTACTATAAATACTATTATAATTATGCTACCTATTAATTTAATAAGTTCTTCATTTTCATTTAAATTTTCATCTAAATATATTCTATTTATTTCTACATTTTTATATATACTACTTAATACTTCTTCACTAATATTTGCGCTCTTCATAGCCATATTTACTTTAGTAGTATTAAGAGCATTAAGCAAGTCTTGATATAAGATATTATCAATATAATCATAAGATATCATATCTACATCAAACATTTTATCAAGAGATGTAGTATCTATCTTTTTAATATTTATTATTATATCTTTTGTTTCATCTTTAATAATTTCTTCTTTTAACTCATCTATAGTTTTATCAGTCTTAGTAAGACTTGCATTATAGTTATTAAGTATATCTTTGTATCCAGTTTTCATAGTTTCTTCTAACTCGTCATAGATGCCTACTTCATCAATAACATATACATTTATTTCTTTGTCAAAGTCTCCACCAAATAGTTTAACAACACTATCTAGGTTAATTAAACAAATTGTTATTAAGAATATTACTATGTTTACTATTAAGAATGACTTAGTACATATTTTTTTCTTAAGACTATCTTTTGTTAAAAACTTGAATTTATTTTTCATATACTTCACCTACTTTACTAACAAATATTTCATTTAAAGTTGGTTCTTCAACAACGAATTTAGTTACATTATCATACTTAGATATTGCTTTAAATAAATTATTAACATAAGATTCATCTTCTAATCTAATAGTGTACTCATCTTTATTCTTTTCTATTCCTTCTACACCTTTTACTTTAAGTATTTCTTTTTCATCTAAAGATGCTTGTACTTTTACATTTTTCTTTCTGAAGTCTTTCTTTATTTTAGTTAGTTTACCTTCTAGAACAGTATTTCCTTTTACAAGAATTATTAATGAGTCACAGAAGTATTCTATGTGTTCCATCATATGTGATGAGAATATAATCATAGTACCTTTCTTTTTAAGTCTTAGTATTTCTTTTTTGAACATTTCTACGTTTATTGGATCTAGTCCACTGAATGGTTCATCTAATATAAGTAGTTTTGGTTCATGAATTATACTTATTATGAATTGTATTTTTTGTTGATTTCCTTTCGATAGTTCTTTTATCTTTTTATTTTTATAGTCTGTTATACCGAATTCTTCTAAGTATTTATCTAGTCTTTTTTCTACTTCTTTTTCAGTTAATCCTTTTAGTACTCCATAAAATATTGCTTGTTCTAATACTGTTTTTGATGGTAATAAACTTCTTTCTTCTGTTAAGAAACCTATTTCATCTGATACACTATAGTCTATCTTTTTACCATTAAGTGTAATGTTTCCTTCTGTTTTATCAAGAAGTCCCATAATCATTCTAAATGTTGTTGTTTTACCAGCACCATTAACACCTAAAAGGCCAAATATTTCTCCTTCTTTTACTTCGAATGAAAGATCATTAACTGCTCTAAAGTCATCATAATATTTAGTTACATGTTCTACTTTTAACATATCTTCACTTCCATTCCAGTTTCAATACCAAACTTTGTTGCTTCATCTTTATTCATATGCATTTCAAGTACACATGTTTCATCCGATTTGATATGTACATCATCTAAAGTAACACCATTTTCTACGTTTACTTTTACTACTTCATCATTATGTCTTTTAAACGTTTCTAAATCATCCTTACTCATATGAATATGTCTATCTGCAATAATAGTTGTTTCTACTGCTTCGTATTCACCTTTAGGACCCATTATAGTTATAGTTTCACTACCTACTAAGTCTCCACTTTTTCTAACTGGGCAGTCTAATTCAAAGAATTCATTATCAGTTTCAAGTAATTCAACTTGAGTGTACTTTCTACATGGACCTATAATTCTTACATGTTCTAATACTTTTTTTCCTTTTTTAAGAGTTACTGTTTCTTCACACGCATATTGACCTTTTTGAGTTAAATATCTTTTAGGAGTTAATTCATATCCTTTACCAAATAATATTTCTAATACTTCTTTAGTCAAATGAATGTGATGGTTTGATACACCTATTTTTATGTTCATGTTTACCTCCAAGTTAATTATACTATAATTTATACAATAATTTATCACAAACTTACTATTTTTGTCATTTAATACTTATAAAGGAAGTGATTTGAGTGAATGGAAGTTATTATCAAAGCCCAGTATTTATAAATGATATAGAACGTGAGAATAACGAATACTATGAAAAGAAACCAAGTGATGATTACGTTCTTACTAGTGAACAAAGTTATATAGAAAATATTCTTAGAAATAATATTGGTAAAAAAGTTAGAGTACATGCATCTTTTTCAGACTCTGTTGAATGGAGAGATAGAGTTTTTACAGGTTATATAGAACATGCTGGTCGTGATAACTTAGTAATAAATGATAAAGATAATGGTAAAAACTATTTAATACTTATGATATATTTAGATTTTGTTGAGTTTGATGAAGAAATAACTTACGCTAAATAACTTTAAAAAAGTATCAATATTTGATATAATATCTTATAGGATGTGATTACATGAAAACTCTAAATATAATAGCTTTGGTATTAGTAATTTTAATAGTTTTATTTTTACTTATAAATATTCTTTTAAAATTCTTTAAAGAAAGAATAGATAATTTATATAAGATGCTTAATAATGCTGAAAATGATATGTTAGAAAAGGTGAAGAATAAAAAAGAATTATTAGTTAAGATGATTAATTATGTCACTAAGAAATTAAAGATTGAAAGCAATACTTTTGATGAAGTGAATAATATAGAAGTAGATGATTTAGTTAACTTTAAAGATGAAAGTGTTTTTGATAAATGTTATAGTGAAATATTAGAGATTCGTGAAGACAATAAAAAAACTAAAGAAACTAAAGATGTTAAGGAGTTTAATCATAATATTGATGATTATGAGGATAATGAATTACATATAATATCTCTTAGAACTTTTTATAATAAATATACTTTAGAATATAATAATTTAATTAAAAAAATACCTTTTAATCTAGTAGCTAAATTAAAAGGTTATAAGATTAAAACTTTACTTGAAGGTAAAGAAATAGACGATAGTTTTAATAATGATTTGGAAGTGTGAAATTCACTTCTTTTATATTGTTCTTTTTTAAGAAGTTGTTTGCTTTAGAAAATGGTTTACTTCCAAAGAATCCATTTCTTGCTGAGAATGGGCTTGGATGAGTACTTTCTATTACTAAGTGTTTAGGATTTGTTATAAACACTTTTTTACTTCTTGCGAAGTTTCCCCATAGTATGAATACTACTGGTTCTTTTTTTAGATTTATTAGTTTGATTATATGGTCTGTTAGTAGTTGCCAACCTAGATCTTTATGTGATGCTGGCATATCTTTTCTAACTGTTAATACACTGTTTAGTAAAAGTACTCCTTCTTTAGTCCATGGTGTTAGGTCTCCACTTGGGCCATTTTTAATTCCTAAGTCATCATATAATTCTTTATAAATATTTTGAAGACTTGGTGGTAGTTTTACTCCTTCTTGTACGCTAAATGAAAGGCCATGAGCTTCACCTTCTCCATGATATGGATCTTGTCCTAAAATAACTATTTTGACTTTGCTATATGGTGTACTTTTTAATGCATTAAATATATTTTCATATGCTGGATAACAAGTATAATTCTTATACTCTTCTTTTACTTTATTCATAAATTTATGAAATCCAGGACTTTCCCATACACTTTTTAATACTATATCCCAATCATTACCTATCATAATTACTCCTAAAAATTACTTATATAATTCCATATATTCCATAAGTATATACCTTGATCTCCTAAAATACCAGCTATACCTCCAGAATATGAATCTATTCCTAAACGTACCAAGAACATAAGTCCAATAATTATACACATAAATAACCATTTAAGTTTTAATTTGTTCTTTTTGCTTATTGTTATAAGTATAGTTAGTAAAGTAAAAAATGAAACATATATTATATTTATTTGAGATATGCTTACTTCTCCTTGATATCCATCTACTATACCTTGTTCTACTTCATCATATGAATACATTAACAAGTTAGATGGAAAACCTTTAGTTACAATAATTGTTATTGTTAAAAGTGCTACTACTATATAAAATATCCAATACTTCTTCATTTATTTTAACTCCTCTTTAAGTTTAGTTTACCACAGTTTCTAAATATATTCTTATTATAAGTAATTTTTTTATCGTTTGTATCACTTGGTAATTCTATTATTTCAAGTACATAGTTTTTAATATTTACTAAGAATTTTATATTGTCTTTTTTTATTAAATAATATGGTGATAAGTCATTTAATGCATCAGCAGTAGATACTGGACCTATTTCTGGCATTATAAATGTATCTAAAACTAAATCTACAGCATTTAAATTTCTACTTCTTGATAGTACATATATCTCATATGCTTCATCAAAATAATCTTTTAATACTTCTTCATACATAGATAATTTATTTTTGTACTTATTTTTATCTAATTCTTTTTTTAATGTTAGTGCTGGTAGATTATTATCATTACCAAGTAAATAGTCTATTGTTAAACCAAACAATTTTGATAGTTCTTGTAAATTAGTTATATCTGGAAGTCCATCATCATTTTCCCATTTAGTTATTGCTTGTCTTGAAACATTGATTAATTCTGATAGTTCTTCTTGTGTGAATCCAAATCTTTTTCTTATTTCTTTTAGTTTTTCTCCAAATGTCATCTTTTCCTCCTTCCATAACTAATTTTACATATTTTTATGCTTTTTTAATAGCAATTATACTTTACATTTATGCTACTTATAGTGGCATAACTATTCAATAGTGAATTCTCCTACTACATAGAATAATTCAAGTGTCTCAGGTACAGATATTTCTTTAACTACTCTATATTCTCCTTTTGACAATTTAGAATAACTTTGTTTCCAATCAATAATTATTTGATCTGTTGATTTTGGATCAACTTCATATATTTCATCTGCGAATTCATTTACAACATTTAGTTTGTACCATACATCATCTTTTTTCATTTCAATTTCATAAGCGGGTGTATAGTCTATAGCTCTTTTCATATTATTTTCAAGTACGAAAGTTGCCCCTGTCTTTGTTAAAGTTTCTTCTCTTAATTTTAATAATACTTCATCATTTTCTGCTTTTACAGTTGATTCTTCTCCTATAAGTTTTTCTGTGTTATTGCATCCAGTTAAGCAAAACATAAGTGTTAAGCCAATTAATAAAGCTCCAATTATTTTTTTCATATCTTCTCCTTTTTACATTTTATTAACCTTATTATACTATAACTATTGATTATTATCATTATGAAAATTAAATTATCTACGAGATTCCATAAAAAATTACTTTTAAATAATATCCCACTTACTGCGAATGATATAAATATAATCTTGAATATACTTAGTATTTTCTTGTTATTAGTCAAATACTCTATATTATTTTTTCCTATGTAGTAACCACTAAGTATAGTTGTAAAACCAAATAATATGTAAAGTGTTAATAAAAAGTAAAGTCCATATTTACCTAGTATTTGTGTATAAACTCTAGTTAGAAGCAAATTATAGTTATTTATTACATCATTAGTACTCATATAAATTAGTAATAAAAGTGTAATAATAATTGTTATAAATATTCCTATAAAATATACACTAAGTATTTGATAGCTTATAGATGTCTTTAAATCATTTTTATCACTAGCACTTCCTGTACTAGTAGTACCTATTAGTAATTCATTCATAAATATGCTTCTTTTTATACCAATTATTAAACCAGTTAATATTGATTCAGAATTTGTTATATCTTTTAGAAATATATTAATATTTATCAAGTTAAAATTCTTTATTATTCCATATATACTTACTAGTAAAAAAAGCATACACATTATTGGTACGATTTTATTTAAAGATGATAATACTTCATCTATCGAAAGACTAAAAGTTATTATTAATACTAAAACAGAAACTATAATAATTATTAATTTCTTTATATTAAGTAGTTCTAGTAAATAACCTATTGAATTCATTTGAATCATTTGAAATAGAAATGAGTATATAACTATTAAAAGTATTAATGCAATAATTGAAAGGATTTTTTTATTAAGACCATATTTAAGTATAAAGTATGGTCCTCCAACATAATTATTTTTATTCTCTTTTTTATATTTATTTCCAAAGTAGCTTTCAACATAAATAATTGAAGTTACAAGAAATGAAAAAAGTATCATCCATATAACAGATGAAAAGCCACCTATAATTATTGAAGATGTTGTTCCTATTAAAGAACCTACCCCAATCTTTGTACCTAGTGTTAAAAATAAAGACGTTTTATCTTTTGTAAGTATCTCTTTTAGGTTAATTTTATAATTTTTAAATTTTAATTTTATACTTAAAATAAATGATAAACAAAATAAAAATACAATTAGTAAAGTCCACATACTAATTATATTTATGTATTTAAAAAGTTATCACTATTTATGATAACTTTCATTATTTAATATTTTAAAACTTCTATATATTTGTTCTAATAATATGCCTCTAAATAATCCATGTGGAAATGTTAATTTTGAAAAAGATAATCTTAAATCACACTTTTTCTTAACATTTTCATTTATTCCATCACTTCCACCTATTATGAATGTTATTGTTCCATAACCGTTTGTGAAAGCATTATCTATTATGTTTGATAATTCTACTGAAGTATATTCTTTTCCATTTATATCCATGCATATATTAAAGTCTTTATCATTAATAGACCCTAATATTTCGTTTGATTCATTATTAATATTAGTATCTTTAAGTTCTATAATTTCTATTTTATGATATTTAGTTATTCTAGTTTTATAATCTTGTATTAAATCATTTAGGTATCTTTCTTTTATTTTACCTACGCATAATATTCTTATCATTATTTATATATTAACATTGGATTCATGTATTGACCATTCTTTTTAATAGCTAAGTGAAGGTG
This sequence comes from uncultured Bacilli bacterium, assembly GCA_934088535.1. The sequence continues at coordinate 17,381 of CAKOJC010000018.1, forward strand.
TTTACCAGTTGATTTACCAGTTGAACCCATTATACCTATTAATTGGCCTTTATCAACTTTTTCTCCTTTGTCTACCTTTCTTGAAGCTAAATGCATGTATATAGAAGTATATCCATTTCCATGGTCTATATCAACATGGTTACCCATTGAGCCACTCCATCCTGAAGCAACTACTGTACCACTTTGTATTGCGAATATATTATCTGATTTAGTACCTACTATATCTACTCCTCTATGCATTGCTCCTGCTTCACCTGTTACTGGATCTCTTCGGTAACCATACATAGATGAGAATCTAAATGGTTGTGTTGTTGGCCATGCCCAATATGTTGTATTTCCATAGTAAGATACATTTTTAGCACCTATTACTACTATTTCTTCTACTGCTTCATTGATTATTTCTTCTGAAACCATTTCTGATTTCATGATGATACCATTACGTTCTTGAGTAGCAAATACAACTTTACTAAGACCATTTACACCTTTTTGTTTAACATATTTTGTTGATGCATCTAATGATTTATCAAGTACTACTTTAGTATCATATTTTATTGTTTGAGTTTCTGTTTCAAATGAATCAACCATTATTTTAGCAACTGGATCGATAGTAGCTACGATTACTTCTTGTCCTACTGCTAAAAGTGCATTTTCTCCCGCTATATCAGGATTTGCTATTAAGAAATCTTGTACTCCAAGTTTATTCTTTTCAGCTATTGTTTCTATTGTATCACTTTCTTGGACAGCATATTTATGTGTTAAATTAGTTGTACCAAATAAGAAGTACATACTTAAATCATCAGCATTTGTCATTATTTCATTTTCTGTTGATATAAGTGTTTTCTTTATAGTAACATCGTCCCCAAAGTATACATCTGTTACTTCTGTTCCTTCTTCATCAGTATCTTTTTCTTTACCATCTAAATAGTTTTGATAATCGTTTTTATCTAAGAATGCTGTTACAGTATTTTCTACTGCTTTATCTAAATCTTCTTTATTTAAGCAATAGAATTTTTTATTAGTGTTATCTTCTAAAGTTACCGTCACTTCATATCCTTCAATTGTGAATGGATCTAAGTCTTTTATTTCATTGTATACTTCTTTAGCTGTTAGTACATTGTTTTTATATGTTTTAACACTTTGTACTTCTAATCCTGATGGTGGATATACTTTATTAACTTTATATTTTTCTTTTAATTCTGTTTGTTCTTTATCTATTAAATCATAAAGTTCATCTTTTGATTTTATAAGGCCTATTCTTTCTCCACCTAAAGATACTTGATAATAACTATTAACTGTTCTTTCTATTGGTTCAAATGTTAAACACATATAAAGAACTATTGATATTGCGAATATACCAAATAATATATTTGCAGTTGTTAACTCTTTTTTATTCATTTCCATCTTCCTTATTTGAATAATTATCAAATTTACCTGTGTTCATCTTGAATAATAAGTTTACTGTTCCGGTTGAACCTGCTCTATGTTTTGCAACTAATAATTCTATTTTTCTATTTACATTGCCATCATATTTTCCATATTCATCGCTATGAAGGAAAAGTACGATATCGGCATCTTGTTCTATAGAACCAGATTCTCTTAAATCTGATAATTTAGGTTTATTGTCACCGCCTTTTCTTTGCTCAACGCTTCTTGATAGTTGGGCTAGTGCTATAACTGGAATATCTAATTCCATTGCTAGTTTCTTTATATCACGACTTATTTCACTTACTTCTTGAACTCTTTGTCCAGCATATTTGCTTGATGAAGAAAGTAATTGTAAGTAATCTATAATTATTAAATCTAAACCATCATCTGAATTTTTTATTTTTCTACATTTTCTTCTTATTTCACTTACTGTTAGACCACCTGAATCATCTACATAAAATTTAGTGTCAGATAGTTCACTCATTGCTTCGTTCCATTTTTTCCAGTCTGTGTTTTTAAGTTTACCTGTTTTTAGAACGTCTCCATCAAGTCTACCAACTACTCCGAACATTCTTTTTGCAATTTCTTCTACACCCATTTCTAGTGAGAATAATGCTACGCTTTTTTTATCATGTATTGCTGCATTAAGTCCAACATTTAGTGAGAAAGCACTTTTACCACAACCTGGACGACCAGCTATAATTATAACTTGTTTCTTTTGAAGGCCTCTTGTCATCGCATCAAAATCATAATATCCTGTTCTAAGACCAGTATATTCATCTCCAGAGTCAGCTAGAGCTTCTAGATTTTTTTGTACTTCAGGAAGTACATCTTGTATTTTTTGGATATCACGTCCTAGTTTATCATTGTAAACACTTAATATATTCCTTTCAGCATTTTCTACTATATCTACAACTGAATCTTTTTCATCATAGCATTCTTCTTGTATTTTAGTACTCTTTTCAATTAAATTACGAAGTACACTTTTTTCAAATATAATTTTTATATAGTATCCTAGGTTTGCAGTAGAAGGTACTGAATCTATAATCTTAGCAATGTACTCTACTCCTCCAACTTTAGATAATGATTTTGATTTATCTAATTCATTACATACTGTTTGAACATCTACTGGTATATTATTTACATGAAGTTCTTTCATAGTTTTAAATATAATTCTATTTTCTTCATAATAAAACATTTCTTCAGTAACTTCATCAAGTATTCTGTCTAATGCTGATTTTTCTAAGAATCCACAACCAAGAACTGATATTTCTGCATCTTTATTTTGAGGTTCTTGTCTTGCCATATATAACTCCTACTTAGTTAAAACTACATTCACTGTAAAACTTACTTGTTTATGTAGATTAATAGTTACTATGTGTGTTCCTAGTGAATTTATTTCTCCATCTATAATTATTTTTTTCTTATCTATATTATATCCCATCTTAGATAATTCTTCACTAATTTGTTTAGTTGTTATAGTACCAAATACTTTGTCGTTTGTACCTGTCTTAACCTTGAATTCAATCTTTTTATCTTTAAGTTTATTTTTAATTTCGTTGCATTCTTTAATTAATTCTTGTTCTTTTTCGTTTCTTTCATCTATTTCACCTTGAAGAACATTCATACTTTTTGATGTGTATGGTACTGCTAACTTTTTAGAAATTAAGAATTTAGCATATCCATCTTTAACTTCTTTGATTTCATCTTTCTTTGCTTGCTTTTTAACATCTTCAATAAATATAACTTTCATAAGTCACCTCCATACAAATTAATGTATAAATATTATACCATACCTGAAACTAAAAAAAAAGTTGTAAAAATAATCAAAATATTATATACTTATCTTAACATAATATGGAGGTAAGCATATGACAGTTACATTAGATATGGCTAAAGAATTAGAAGCACAAATTAAACTTATTCTTATGAATTTATATGGAAAAATGCTTCCTAGTGATAAGGTAACTTTACTTAATAGTACTGAATTTATAGATGAGGAGATTATTAAAGGTAATTCTCGTACAGTTATAAATAATGTTATTAGAAAAATTACTGGTAGTGTTATAGATGTTACATGTACTAAAGAGTTAGAAGTAACTGAAGATAATTATAAAGAAGTATTATATGGTGAATTCTTAAATCAAGGATTAGTTGAATATTACTCTCAAAAAATAGCTGAAAAATTAAATATTAATTTAGATGAAAAACCTGAATTCAAAGAAAATCTTGAAGCTGTTAAAGCTTTATATGATAAACTTGGTGATGGACTTGATGAAAAGGTATTTACTGAAAATGCTATGAAATTATTAGACGATGCTAAATTAGAAGAATTAGTTACCAAATGTGATAATAATGCTATCGAAGAATATTTAATGAGTTTAGAAAATGCTAAAGGTGCTTTAGATCCAGAAGAAATTGCTCCAGAAAATGGTAATGTTGGTAAAATTGATGAAGAAGGAAGAGTTCAAATAGTATATTTAGATGGAAAACAATATATTAAATATGTTGATAAAAATAATGAAACTCATTTAGTAGAAAGTAATGACTCTAAACATGTTTCAGAAGTTTACAAAAGAACTATGATGAACTTGAATCCTGGTGATAAATTAGATCAAGAAGCATTCTTTAAAGAATTAACTTCTTATATTCCGGAAACTGAATTAAATGTTAAAGAAGATATTAAAACTGATAGTCTAAATAATGAAGAAATTAATATGTTAAATTACATTCATGGTAAGGAACAATTTAGATTAGATAGTCAAGATGATGTTATTTCTCATAGTAGTAATCAAAAAATACATGTTATTGAGGAAACTAATGATATAGTTGTTACTAATGATCAAGATGGAAGAGTTGAATCTACTGTTGTTAGTGATGATCCTGAATCACAAGTTCAAGAAGATGGTAAATCAGATAAACCTCAAGAAGAAGAAAAAGACGATGAAAAAGTATTAACACCTGAAGAGTATGAAAAACTATGTGTAAAATTTGCTAATAATGAAGAGTTAACAATTGAAGAATTAAGAGCACTTAGAAGAAGTACTCCTGAAGAAGTTAAAGAAACTGAAAAAGGACAAGAGTTTCAAGAAGAATTACAAGAAGAAGAAAGCAAAATGATTGAAGAGCAATCTGGTCCAGTACTAAGATATCCTGGATATAAATATGGAAGTCCTGCTTTCACTAATAAATATATGTTAATTTATGTAGTACTAATTACTATTTGCGTTGGATTTATAGTTGGTGCTTTATTATTTAAGACATTTGGAATGAAATAAAATTAGATAATCACTTATCTAATTTTTTTATGCAAAATTCCCATAGTGTTTTTGGTTTTTCATATCTATCCATATGTTTTTCTTCTAAATATAATATTTCAAAATCTTTAAATAAATCTTTAAAATCATTTTCTTCGAAGAATCTTTTATATATTTCTCCATCATAATAGAAATTTTTTTCTAATACTTTAGCATTTACTGGTATATGATATTTATCATTAGCTGAGTTTACTCTACCTATCAAGTATCCATTATTGTTTAGTACTCTATGTATTTCATTCATTATATATTTTGTTGTTTTTGAATCAAAGTAATGAAGGCTTAGGTCTGCGATAATAATATTTATTTCATTATTATTAAATGGAAGACTCTTGCTCATATCAAATATACTTGTATTTAATTCCTTATGTTCAGTATTTAAAATACTAATTACTTCAGTTGAAAAATCACAAGCTGTTACATCTTTGAAACCATTACCCAGTAAATAAAGACTAGTATATGCTCTTCCACAACCTAATTCTATTATTTTGTCATTTTTGTTAAATAAATGTATATATTTGTCAAACCAATTGTCATAGGAAGAAGTATATCTTAAATGTATTCTATCCCAGTATTTATCTAAGTTATTCATTGTTATCACCTATTTTTATTTTAGCAAATAGTTTATTGGTTATCAAATTCATTTTAAAGTTAGTGTAAACAAAAAAGATATAGTTTCCTATATCAATTTTTCTTTTTTAGTCTTAATTTTGTTAGTATTTCATCTACATATTCTTTGCCAAGTGAATCATAAAGTAAATTATTCTTGTATGCGAGTACTGCATATACGATTGCCCCTACTATAGCACAGATTGTACAAGTTATAATAGAAGTTATTCTTGATGTGAAAAATGGTGTTATTAAACGTTCTAAAATAAATACTATTACAGACATACTTAGTAGTGGTACTATTGATTTCTTTAAGATTGTTAGTAAATCTTTATATTTGAATTTCATATCTTTC
>CAKOJC010000019.1 GCA_934088535.1 uncultured Bacilli bacterium
GAGCATCTATTATAAGAAAATATGCTAGTAATAATTATGATGTTGTTATAACATATTTAAATCATAAAGAAGATGCAATTAAATTAAAAGAAGAAATCACTTCCAAATATGGGGTTAATGCATTGGTAGTTAGATGTGATATTAGTAATGAAAGTGATATAGAAAACTTAAAGAATGAAGTATTAAATAGCTATGGTAAACTTGATGTTCTTGTAAATAATGCAGCAATAGCGATAGATACTATGTTTGAAGATAAAACTAAAGATAATTTTATGAAAATATTAGAAGTAAATTTAGTTGGTACATTCTTAATGTCTAAGTGTTTTGGAGATATTATGGAAAAAGAAGGACATGGAAATATAATTAATATCAGTAGTACTAATGGAATTGATACGTATTATGAATATAGTTTAGACTATGATAGTTCTAAAGCTGGTGTTATAAATTTAAGTCATAATTTAGCTAATCATTATAATGGTAAAGTTAGAGTTAATACTGTATGTCCTGGATGGATAAATACACCTATGAATAAAGAATTAGATAGTGAGTGTAAAAAAGAAGAAGAAAAAAAAATAATACTTGGTAGATTTGCTCATCCAGATGAGATTGCAAATGTGGTATATTTCTTATCAAGTGAGGAAGCTAGTTATATGAATGATTCAGTAATAAGAATAGATGGTGGTAAAAGATGTTAAAGTTAAACGATAAATATATTAAGTTAGTAAATGATAGTGAGAAAGAACTTAGTGATATTTTTGGTTCTATAGAAGAAAATACATTTATTAACAGTAAGAAAGTACTTGATGCTTTTCATAGAGAAAACATTAGTGAAAGTGATTTAAATGGTACTAGTGGTTATGGGTATAATGATACTGGAAGAGATAAGATAGAAAGAATATTCTCATATGTACTTGATAGTGAAGATGCATTAGTTAGAACTCAAATTATATCTGGAACTCATGCTATTAGTACTGCATTATTTGCTATTTTAAGACCTGGTGACACTCTTTTAGCTATTAGCGGTACACCTTATGATACATTACATGAAGTAATTGGAATTAAGCCTAATAATAGTTCTCTTATGAGCTATGGAATTAAATATAAAGAAATAGATTTAATAGATAATGATTTTGATTATAATAAAATTCAAGAAGAATTAAAGAATCCTATTAAAGCAGTACATATACAAAGATCTAGAGGATACTCTTTAAGAGATTCACTTACTATAGATAAGATAGAAAGAGTTATCAAATTTATTAAAAATATAAATAAAGATGCAATTATTTTCGTAGATAATTGTTATTGTGAGTTTGTAGAGACTACTACCCCTACTTCAATTGGTGCTGACTTAATGGCTGGAAGTTTAATTAAAAATTTAGGTGGTGGTATAGCTCGTAATGGTGGTTATATTGCTGGAAGAAGCGACTTAATAGAATTATGCGCTGAAAGACTTAATGTTCCTGGTGAAGGACGTGAAGTTGGTCCTAGTGGAAATGCTAATCGTGAGTTCTTACAAGGTATATACTTTGCACCTAGTGTTGTATCTTCTGCTTTAAAAACTTCTATTCTTACTAGTAAGGTACTTGAAAAGTTAGGATTTCTAGTAAATCCTAAATATAATGATAAACGTGCTGATATAGTACAACTTATATACTTTAAAAACGAAAATAATATTATTAAGTATGTTGAAGGTATGCAATCATCTGGAGCAATAGATGCTAATGTTTCACCAATTCCTTCAGATATGCCAGGATATGATGATAAAATAATTATGGCTAGCGCTTCTTTTGTACAAGGAAGTTCTATAGAAATATCTTGTGATGGACCTTTAAAAGAACCACATGTATTATTTCAACAAGGAGCACTTACTTATGACTATGGTAAAATTGCATTAATTAATGCAATATCAAAATTAAATGAATAAAAAAACCTCTTACTAATAAACTATATTAGTAGGAGGTTTTTATTTGAAAAAAGAACTATTAAAGGGTTATATTAATAAACTAACTAAACAAGATATTATAAATTATTTAAGTCATGAGTGTGTCACTGCTTCAGATGAAGAAATTGATATGATTTATAATGCTGTTAAAAATGATTATGAAGAAATACTAAATACTAACTTTATGAGTTATATTTCTAATTATAAATTAAATTTTAATCCTGAACTTTATAAAAAGATAATTGAAAAATATAATGAATATAAAAAGTTTATTGAATAAAAACAATAAACTTTTATTTTTTATATAATTAATTAATTATTTATAAAATCTTTAAATTCTTTATTTCTTATACTTTCTATTTCCATTTTATATGGTGCGTATGCATCACTTTGATTTCTATTAATATATGGTGTTTCTAAAATCATAGGGATACCTTCTAATCTAGTATTATAAACTACATTTATTAGATTATTAAAACCAATTGTACCATACCCTATATTGGCATGTCTATCTTTATGACTTGATATTGGGTTCATACTATCATTTATATGAAAACATTTTATTTTATTTATTCCAATTTTTTTATCAAATTCATCTAAGAATTCATCAAGTTTTGATATGTCTATTCCTGAATCATTCATGTGGCAAGAATCTAAACATACACCTATTCTATCTTTATCTTCTATTTTATCAATTATACTTTTTAGTTCATCTATAGATGTGCCAACTTCATTTCCTTTTCCTGACATATATTCTAAAAGTATCATTGTATCAGTAGTATTTTTATATACTAAGTTAATGCCATGAGCAATATTATTAATAGCTTCTTCTTTTGTACATGTTGTAGCGCTTCCTGGATGTAATACTATTTTATCTAATCCTAGTGTTTTACATCTATCTAATTCATTTGATAAAAAATCCATATAAAAGTTATATTTATCTTTATCACTTCTATTAGCTAGATTTACTATATATGGAGCATGCACTATTACATTTTTGGCATTTATATTATGTTCTAACATTAATTTATATGCTTCGTATGTTAATTCATCATTTATAGGACTTCTCATAGTACTTTGAGCTCCTCCAGTATAAATCATGAATGTATTTGCATTATAGCTTATTGCTTCTTCTGTACTACCTAGAAGTTGCTTTTTATTATTAAAACTTACGTGGCTTCCTATTATTAATTCCATTTTTATCACCAAAGTAATTATATAATATTTTAAACATAAAAAAAAGACTTAGTTATAAGTCTTCTTTTTTATGATTTTATTACTTGCTAGTATCTTTAGCAGTACCACCAAGAATCATAGTTTTAGGTTTGCTTGGATCATCATTTGCTTTAGATGTAATACTAAATGAATCTTCTGCTTCTTGAACCAAATATTGTGTTTTATCAGCTAAGTTATCTTTAATATCTGAAGCTGCAGCACCAATATTTTCAATAGCAATACCAGTATCTTCTGTAATGCTTACACCATAAGTACCATTTGTAGCTATTAATTTAGTACAGTCACCACTTGGATTAAATACTAAAATGTAATCAGTTTTTTTACTACCACTCATGTCTAATTTGATTTTTTTAGTGTTTTCATAGTCAGTTCCTGTAAAAGCAGAATCAGCTAAGTTTGTGAAAACAATTGTTTCACCAGCATTTAACATAAATTTTTGTTCAGCAGCTTTGTAGTGATCTTTTACTTCTGTTGTAAAAGTATTTTTTCTAGCTTCATTGTACATTGAAAGTACATTTGGTAATGCTATAATTACTAAAATAGCTAGGATAGCAATAACTGCTAATAACTCTACTAATGTAAAACCTTTCTTCTTCATTTTTAAATCACAATCCTTTCTATATTTGAGATAGTTTCCTATCCTTATGGTTTAATTATAGCATTAATTAAAAATGTATGTCAATCAAATATTACAAAAATTATACACATTTATTATTTTGATGCATCTAATACTTTTGTAATTAAATCTACACTAGTTACAAAGTTATCAATTTTGTCTATTGTCCTTAGTTTGTATTTTTCTTTCATGGCTTTTTGAAAATCATTATAACTATTAGGATCTCTATTTAGAGTTTTATACCACGATGAATTTTGTCTTAGGAATTTTAGATATTTAGGATCACTTTTTAATTTATTTAAAACTTCCTTATTCATTTTTATCTCCATATAGAGTTTCTATTTTAGTTTCTTTTGGTGTGGGTTTATCTTCTTTTTTTGTTTCTTTTGTTAATTCTTCTACTAGTGATACTGCTTTTTGAATAGAATTTATATTCTCTTCTAACGATGATACATCTATGCTTTTAATTGTGTTTAATAAACCTTTAATACTAAAATTATCTTTTGATGATGATTTTATATATTTACTCCAGATGTCTTCACTTTCTCCATATATATCATATAATTCATATAGTTTTTGCCACGTAGTTTCATTATTTCTTACTATATCTATAAAATCAGGATGATTACTTACGAATTTCTTAAAATTATCTAATTTTGTCATATTAAATTATATTAAAAAAAGATATACTTATGTATATCAATTCTTTATCTCAAAGTAGTTTCCACTATCCAAATATAATATTCCTTTTTTATTATCTAGTTTAGAAACTATTTCTACATATTTATTTAATAAATTAGTTCTAAGTACTGTTATATATACTTGGTTACCATCATTCATATACAGTAAAAATCTTTCATTATCGTATGATGTCTTACTATACTCTATTTCACTTATCATATCTATTATGTTTGTGTCTATTTCTTTAAATCTTTCTATGAATCTTTTTTCTGTTTCTTCAGGTACATAATTAATAAGTGTTGGTACTCCAGTTACATTATCTAGTTTATATGTTTTACCATCAGATACTTTGTATTCATTAGTACTTCTAACGAAGTATAATATTTTCTTTTCATAAATAGTTATTCTAAGTTTAAAACCAAATTCTTTTTTTATTTCAACCTTTTCTATTAGATCTAGTTTTTCTAATTTATTTTTTGTTTTCTTTTTACTTAGTGTTATAAATTTAGGGTAATTTTCTATTCCAGCCGTTTCTATTATTTCTTCATCACTATAATAGTTATTATTTATTATCAATATGTTTTTAGTATTTATACTAAGTAAGTATTTTAATCCAAAGTAAATAAGACATATTGTTAATATGAATAATATAAACTTACCAAAATTAAATTTTCTTTTTACCCTTTTCTTCATCTTTTTCCTTTAATTCTTTATATATTTCATTCATTATTAATGTACTTGATGACATATCTTTTATTTCACTTAAGTTTTTCTTTATTTCTTTAAAAGTACTTTCTTCGAATATTTCTGTTATTGCTTCTGTAAGAGTTTCTTTATTTAAATCTTTTTCTTCTATCAATATGCTTATTTTTTTATCTACTAAGTCTAATGCATTATAGTATTGATGATTATTTGCAACATATGGACTTGGTATTAGTATTGATGGTGTTTTAGTTGCCATTATTTCAGCTATTGTAGAAGCTCCAGCTCTTGATATTATTAAGTCTGCAGATTTCATTAGACTAGGAAGATTATCGAAGAATGGCACTATTTTAGTACTCTTTGGTACTATTAAATTATTACTTAAATCTGGATAGCTCTTTTTACCAGTAATAAATAATATTTCAGTATCTTCTCTTTCATAAGTTCTTAAGAAGTCTAGTAGTTTTTCATTTACTGATGTACTTCCAAGTGAACCCATAACTATAATTATAAGTTTTTTATCTTTAGTAAACCCTAAGTCTGTTTTATCATATTTTTTAGTTTCTATTGCTCTTTGGCTTACAGGATTGCCTGTATAAATTATCTTTTTACATTTTAGTTTTCTAGTTCCTTCTTTGAATGATACAAATACTGCATCTACTTTTTTAGATAAATATATATTTGTTTTGCCAGGTAACATATTTTGCTCATGTAAGAATACTTTAACTCCTCTTTTTTTTGCCGCTAAGCATACAGGAAGAGTTACATACCCACCAAAGGCTATTACTGCGTCTGGTTTAAATTCATCCATTATTTTTAAACATTTCTTATATGAATCTTTTATGCATTTTATGTTTTTAATATTTTTAATCATATTTGTTTTAGAAAGTCCATAGATTTCTATGCTTTCATAAGGTATTCCAAGACTTGGTATTAATTCATTTTCCATTCTGTCTTTAGTACCTATATACAAATATTCATTTTTCTTATCTTTCTTTATTTCTTCTAATACTGATAGTGCAGGATATATATGTCCTCCTGTTCCACCAGCTGTTAAAATAAATTTCATAAGTTACACCTCACAATTTATATATTATATACTATTATTCACTTTTTTGCATTAATTTAATCATTGTTTTTCTAAGTAGAGCATTTGCTTCTTCTAATTCCATACCACTTATATCTAATGGTTTACCTATTCTAGTGATAAGTTGATCTTTTTCTTTATTATAAAGTCCAACTGTTGCGAATGGTATAATTAGAGCATTTTCCTTTTTAGCTAGAGATACTGCTCCGAATTTAAATGGAAGAAGTAATGATTCTTCATATTCATTTTTAGTTATTACTTTCTTTTTAAGTAGTTTTAGTAGTGCATTATCTGCATCAAGTACGAACTTTTTAAGTTCATCTTTTGTGATTTTGTTTTGGTTTTTAAGTTCTATTAAAAGATTTACTTGTGTTGTTCTTATTGATTTATCTTTTATTTTTTCTATTATTTCTTCTTTAGATATATTTAATATCTTTTCTAGTTTTTCTAGTTCAGCATCTTTGCAAGTTACTTCGTTTCTTGTTCCTTCTGGGAATAGTCCTATGCATCCTTTACTATGAAGTATTGCTCTTGCCTCACTTTTAGCATTTTCATCATGTATTGTTCTATCTACTGGTATGCATCCAGCTGCTCTATAGAACCATGCTTTCTTACCTTTAAAGTATTCATCTTTTGAAAGCATATGAATTACTCTGTTAGTTGCTAACATCACATTATATTGATCATCTTTATGTCTATGATTTCCACAAAAAACAAGTGCTCCAGTTTTAGGAATATTTTCGCTTCCTATTACTACTGGATGATATGTTCTTTTAAAGTGGCAAGCCACGATTGGTTTCATTAATTTATAACCTAATTCGTGTCTACATTCATCTGTTGCTTTGACTTCTTTCATCTTCATCATCCTCATCTTTACTGTTTATTAGTTCTCTATATGCTACTTTACCTAGTTTTGTTTTTGGTAATTCTTTTCTATAACCATATGCATATGGAAGAGCATACTTAGCAATATTTTTTTCACAGTGTTCTTTTATTGATTTTTTAACTTCTCCATTTAATTCTATTCCATCTTTTAATACAATATATGCTTTAGCTACTTCTTTTTTGTATGGATGTGGTACTCCTACTACTGAACATGCTTGCACGTATGGATGTTCACATATTATTTGTTCTATTTGTCCTGGATAAATATTATATCCACTTGATACTATCATTCTTTTTAATCTTGATTTAAAGTATACAAATCCATCTTCGTCCATTGTTCCAAGATCACCACTATGTAACCAAGTAAGACCATCTTTATGTTTTTTAAGTGTGTTTTTAGTTTCTTCTGGTTCGTTTATGTATTCTTTCATAAGAGTTGGACCACTTATACATATTTCTCCAACTTCTCCGTTTTTGCATTCTTTATCTGTACCAGGTTCACATATTTTTATTAAGCAGTCTGGGCATGGAACTCCGATACTTTCTTTTCTAGTAGTTTCTAGTGGCATCATTGTTACTCCAGCTGCACATTCTGTCATACCAAATGCTGTTCTTACGTGTGTCTCACTTCCATGATCATACAAGAATTCATCTATTTTTTCATTAAGTGTTCCAGTTAGAGAGTCCCCACCACAAATAATACATTTTATGAATGAAAGATCTTCATCTACTAATTTTTTACTTAATGTAAGTCCTTCTAGTACACTTGGTACGCATGCTAGAATATTTGGTTTATATTTAAGAAGTGTTTCATCGAATTTTTTAGGATTAACACTAGGAAGTACTATTGCTGTACCACCAGAAACCATACATGCATGGAATGTACAACCTAAACCAAATCCATGGAATATAGGCATTATGGCAAGTATACTAATTCCATCTCCTAAACATTTATTTATCTCAAGTTCACTAAGAACTAGTGCATTAAAGTTTTTATTAGTAAGTACTATGCCTTTAGGTTTACCAGTTGTTCCTCCACTATGAAGGATTACTGCAGTGTCGTCCCCTTTTCCAGTATCTTTAACTTCTTCTTTTTCATATTTACTTCTTCCAATAAATCTATAATATGGAATTGTATCACTTCCACTAGGTCTTACTGCTTTTCTTCCAGTAGTAAGCTTATACCCTATTTTCATCATAGTATCCATTGATTCACATATAGGAAGATATACAATTTTCTTAAGTTTTAAATCATCTTTTATATTTTTTAATTTACCATATGCGATATCTGCCACTATTACATACGTTGAATCAGTAAGATTGATATCATACTTAATTTCTTCTTCACTTGAAAGTGGATGTATCATATTACATACTGCACCTAATTTATTTAAAGCATAAAAGCAAGTAATAGCTTCTGGAGTATTTGGCATAATAATACTTACAACGTCTCCTTTTACTACTCCTAGTCTTACGAATGCTTTGGCAGCTTCATCAATGTTTTTAATATAAGTTTTATATGTGACTTTATTGCCGAAATAAGTGTAAGCAATATTTCCTGGATACTTATTCGCACATCTTCTTACTAATTCATACATTGAAACATCTGGATAATCAATATGTTCTCTAACGCCTTTATAAAACTTAAACCAAGGATGTTCATACTTCTTATTTTCTTTTACTTCTTTTGTCTCTTTTTTCATATTCTAGGTCTCCCTCTTTCATTAATTTATATACTTTATTTCTTAGAATTTCATTTTCTTTTTCTAAATCACCTTTTACTTTATAAGGTTTTCCATATGTTATTTTAATGCTTTTTCTAAATAATTTGTATTTTCCATTAATTGCGAATGGTACTATGTAAGCACCTGTTTTTTTAGCAAATGATACTGCTCCAAACTTAAATGGTAATAAGTATTGTTCATTTTCAGTACCTTTTGTTTTATTAACTGTTCCTTCTGGGAAAAGTCCTATTGCATTACCATTTTTTAAGTATTCTATTGCTTCATTTTTGCATTTTTCATCATGAATACTTCTATCTACTGGAATACAGCCCATACTTCTAAAAAACCAATTACCAATTTTTGTTTTAAATAATTCTTTTTTAGCAAGCATATGCATTATTCTATTTGGACTTCCTATCATCATTGCTGCATCTAAATCACTTGTATGATTTCCTGCTAGAATAACTGCTCCCTTATCTGGAATATTCTTAACTCCATAGTATCTTGGAAAAAATAATATTTTATAAATTGGTCTTCCAAGTGTTCTTATTGTCTTATATATTATATAGTTCATTTCATCTACTCCAACAATACTAGTATATCATAATTCTATTCATTTTTCATTAACTTTATAATCACAACTTCTCCTCTATTAAAGACTCTTATTGGTATCATATATCCAAATCCTAGCCCTCTTGATATTATTACATTTGTATTAGTAAACTTATTTACTCCTTTATAGTACTTTGGAAAAAATGTAAAATCAGGTGAAAGAAGTCCTCCAATAAAAGGAATATTTATAATTCCTCCATGAATATGTCCACTTAAAACCATATCATAACCAATAGAATCATATAAATCATATAATAATGGATCATGTGATATAAGTAAATTAAACTTAGTATTATCTATCTTGCCAATTCTATTTTCTATGTAATCTTTATCTATTCTTTCTTTAGTACTTGCCATGTAATATTTAACTTCAGGACTAAAACCATAGATATTGAAGTTATCATCTAATTTTAAAACTTTATTATTTAATAATATTACATTTGTTTTTTCTTCTAATTCTTTTATGTAATCATTTTGACGTTCATCTGTCATATTTTCTTCGTGATTACCAAATACATAATATTTTGTGTAGTCTTTTAATTCATTACATAAATTAATAAAGTTTTCATACGCATTTTCTTCTTTTTCATTTATCATGTCTCCACTCATGACTATGATATTAGGTTTTTCTTTATTTGTTATTTTAACTAGTTTTTCTGTTATATTCCTATTATGTAAATCTGTTAAAAGCATTATCTTATAATTGTTATTTTTATCTGTTATCTTATCACTTTTTATTTCATAATGTGATATATCAATATTTATATAACTATCTAAAACTATTATAATTCCTAAAAAGAATAAAGTTATTAGAATTATTAATATATATTTTAATGTTTTTTTCATTTCTTTTTCCTTCTTAGTAATATTATTATCACTATCAAAATAATGATTGTTGGAATACTCAGATATTTATATATGTTTAAAAAATTTGTTTTATTTTGTTTTGATGATTCTATATTTTTAATTAAATCTACTGCGTTTATATTACTCTTTTTAGAATTATTTATTGCTATTTTAAATATATCTTTATCATAAAGTATTCTTATACTAAAACTTTCTTTCTTTTTTAAATTGTTTATTTTAGTAAGTACTATAGGATCTTTAGTGTCTTTAGATACTTCTATATTTCTTTTACCATGGGCGTATACCTCAAACAAATTTGAGGTATATGGTAGTCTTGTCATAATTACTATCTCTTTTATATTTTGATTTGAATTTCTAAAATATGAATAGTATAGTTCAGCTGAATCGTTATGTTTAACAGAAGTGCAAAGTACTAAATATTCTAAGTAATAAATGTTTTTACCATTATTAAAAGTTATTTCTTTATATTCTCCTGTATCATTTTTTGTGTAATCTTTATATTCTTTTATATCAAGTTCATTTTTATATAAACTATTTATATCATATTCTTTATCTAAAGTACCAATTTTGTTTATTTGAATACTTTGTGCATTATAGATTATACTATCATCTTTTACAATATCATTATTTTTATATTCTTTAGTATCTTTGTTTTTGTAAGGTATTTCTAAAGTAAATGATTCGTTAGAGTCTGTTTCTATTATTTCTTTTACTATTAAGTTTCCACTTATATCTACTTCTGAATCTATAAATATTTTATTTATATCTGCTTTTACTATAAATGGTATTAGAAGTAATAAAACTAATATTATTTTTTTCATATTTCACCACATTAAAATTATAACATTATGGCAAAAAAAAAGAAACTAATGTTTCTTAATTTAACTTTTCACGAACTATTTCATTAACAAGTTTCATATCAGCTTTACCTTTGAATATTGGGCCTAATGCTTTCATTATAGCTCCCATATCTTTCATACTTGTAGGTTTTACTTCTTCAAATACTTTGTCGATATTAGTTCTTATTTCTTCTTCAGACATTTGTTCAGGTAAATAAGTGCTTAATAATTTAATTTCTTTTTCTAATCCTTCTATTAAGTCTTGTCTATTACCTTTCTTAAATTCTTCAATACTTTCTTTATGAGTTTTTACTTGTTTGCTTACTACATCTATTACAACTTCATCTGAAGCATGATTTCTTTCTAATTTATTATTAACTAGATATAAGTCAATTGCTGATTTAAGAAGTCTTAATGTACTTAATGATTCTTTGTCATGACTTTTCATAGCCTCTTTCATATCATTTGTAATTTTTTCATATAACATAAGTATCACTCCTTAATTAATAATATTAATATCTTTGTTTATTATGTTTTTTAGCATTTCTGATAGCTTCTTTTTTAGCTTCTCTTCTTAAGATGCCTGGTTTAGAATATTCTCTTCTTTTTTTCATTTCAGTAGGGACTCCGCTTCTTTGAACTTTCATCTTAAAACGTTTTAATGCACCCTCAACATTTCCGTCTTTTACATCTACGTGTGTCATTATCTCTTCCCTCCCTTCATGACTAAATACGATTATAGTACAAAAAGTGCCAAATTTCAAGCAAATTCTACAATAAATTTTCACACTTTTATGTTTTTTTATGATTTATTCTCTATTTTTCTTTTTTTGAATTAATTTTAATCCTTTGTCTTTGCTATATATAAAATCTATTGTTTCTTCTTTTAACTCTTGAATTTGTGCAATTAAATCTCCTCTAGGAGGCTCATTTCTTGTATTAATTGCAATAAATAGCCATTGCCAGCGTTCAAATAAATCTTTATTATGTGCTTCTAGCTTATTTAGTCTTTGATGACTTTTTTGTGTAAGTAGTGCGCCATTTTCTTTTATAGTTAGTCCTTCTTTCCTTTTTACGATATGATGAAAGGTAAGAACATTCTTTTTACTTATTCTGCTACCCATCCAGTCATATTCACCTGGTCTATATATTTCTATCATTTCTTTTATTACTCTTTGTTCATCGATGTTCATAATGCTTCTCCTTGAGTAGTTATTATAAAATAAAAGTATGGACAAGTCCATACTTTATATTACGTTAATTACTTAATTTGACTCATAACTTCAGCAGCAAAGTCATCGTTTCTCTTTTCCATTCCTTCGCCAACTTCATATTTTACAAGTTTAACAAGTTTTGAATTGTTGTTTTCTAAATAAGCTTTTACTGTTAAACCAGAATCTTTAATGAATGCTTGTTCTTCAAGAACAGTTTCTTCATAGAATTTTCTTATTCTTCCTTCAACAATCTTATCAGCAAACTCAGGTTTCTTTCCTTCATTGATAACTTGTTCTTTAATTACAGCTTTTTCATGTTCAAGATCTTCCTCTGGTACTGATTCAATATTGATATAAAGTGGTCTCATAGCTGCTGCTTGCATTGCTACATCACGAGCTACGTCTTCTTTATCACCATCAACAACTGTTAATGATGAAATTTTACCACCCATATGTAAGTATGAACCAAATACTTGGCTGTCTTTCTTAGTTACTTTTTCAAATCTTCTAAGACTAATCTTTTCTCCAATTTTAGCTGTTGCATTAACGATTAATTCATTAATTGTTTCGTTTCCACATTTAGCATTTAAAGCATCTTCCATAGTTTCAACTTTATTATCTAAAATTGTGTTTCCGATTTTATCTAATAATTCTTTAAATTCAGAGTTTTTAGCAACGAAGTCAGTTTCTGAGTTTAACTCAACAACTACTGCATCATTACCTTTAATATAAATATTAGATAGACCTTCAGCAGCTATTCTTTCAGCTTTTTTAGCAGCTTTAGAAATTCCTTTTTCTCTTAAATAATCGATTGCTTTATCCATATCTCCGTTGCATTCAACAAGAGCTTTTTTACAATCCATCATTCCTGCACCAGTTTTTTCTCTTAGGTCTTTAACCATACTTGCACTAATATCCATAACTTCCTCCTAATTTAATGATGAAATTAATTCATCTTTTTTCATAGTTGAATATCCAGCTACACCTTTGTCTTTAGCAAGTTTTCTAAGTTCAGAAACTGTCATATCAGCATAGTTAGGTGTTTCTTTCTTTTCAGCTTTTTTATTTTCTTTCTTTTCTTCACTAAAATCATCAAATTCTACTACTTTAGTTTCAACTTTGATTTCTTTAGCTGGTTTACTAGAAACTTCTTCTTCAGAAACATAATCAACTGTTGGTAGTCCATTAGCTTCACATACTGCATTAGCAAGTACTCCTAAAACTACTTTAACACTTCTAACAGCATCATCGTTTGCTGGAATTGGGAAGTCTACATCATCTGGATCACAGTTTGTATCTACAATTCCGAATACTGGAATATGTAATTTACGAGCTTCACGAATAGCATTTACTTCTACACGTGGATCTACAACGATGATAGCTTTTGGAAGACGATCCATTTCTCTAATTCCACCTAATAATTTGTTAAGTCTATCATATTCTTTTTGAATTTGAGCAACTTCTTTCTTAGGTAGTAATTCGAACTTACCATCTTTTTCCATCTTTTCGATTTCTACTAATCTATTGATTCTTCCTCTTATTGTTCTGAAGTTTGTTAAGATACCTCCTAACCATCTTTCAGTTACATAGAAACTGTTACATCTTGTTGCTTCTTCGATACTAGCTTCTTTAGCTTGTTTTTTAGTACCAACGAATAGAACCTTACCACCGTTTTCACATGCTTTAAGAAGTTCAGCGTAAGCTTCTTCAATTTTTTCAACAGTTTTTTGTAAATCAATAATATGAATGTCATCTCTAGTTGTAAAGATGTATTCTTTCATTTTTGGATTCCATCTTTTTGCTTGGTGTCCAAAGTGTACACCTGCTTCTAATAAATAACTTTTTGCAATTACTGCCATTTTTCTTCTCTCCTTTCGTTAATTCATCTATCTGTCTTTCAATCAATATTCACTTAATATATAAGCACTAGAATATTAAATCAACAGATATGTCTTTTTTCTTAAAGCATTGTTATTTTAACACAAAAATACAATAAAAAAAAGAGTTTTTTAACTCTTTATTACTATTTTAAGCTATAAAATGCTAAAAGCAACTTAAATCATATCCAAATATTGTTCCTATAAAACTGATTATTGTTGGAAATACTCCAATTAGAAGTAATACTATCCCAAGATTCGTGCACTGTTTACCAGCTTTTTGTAGTGCTTTAGCATCACCATTCATAATTGGTGGAATTAGTAATGTCATCCCTTTTACTAAAGCAAGTATTGCTCCTACTATTCTAAGTGTATTTATACCAAGTTTTATTACTTTAACAAGGTTAGGTCTTAGAAATTCTTCACAAGTTTGACCAGTAGTTCCAAATCCTTGTGATGCAAGTCCGCCACCGTATTCTAAAATATTTACTGAATCTATTACTTTAGCGTCTATTTTCATGATACCTATGAATGTAATAAAAACTATAAATATCAATGTTATTACCTTTTTATTCATATATAACGCCCCTTTTCTTTTTTAACACCCTTATAAAATATGCTCTATATTATATCATAAAATTCATTTTTTTGCAAGTAAAAGACATTAATCAATTAAAAAACACAGGCTATTTTTATTAGTCTGTGTTTACAGTTAATATGATTATTAACCAGTAATACATGATAAATCATATTTAAGTACGTATCCTATAAAATTAATTATTGTTGGAAATACTCCAATGATTAATAGTACGATTCCTAGTTTTACACATTTTCTACCTGCTTGTTTTAATTTATCCGCTTCTCCATTTATAATTGGTGGAATAAGTAATGTCATTCCTTTTATGATTGCAATTATTGCTCCTACTATTCTAAGTGTATTCATAGCTAATTTTATTATTTTTATAAGATTTGGTTTCAAAAGTTCACGGCAAGTTTGGCTACCTGTTCCAAATCCTAGAGCATTTAAATTCATAGAAGCTGTTCCCAATTTTTCTATTTCATCTCTTAGTTTTTGATTTTCTTCTAAATCCTTTTGAATTTGATCATCAAATTGATCTTTTATAGTATCATTAATATCAGCTACAGTTTGAGAAATCTGTATATCTAAATCTTTCATACATTTTCTTTGTGTTTCATTAAGTCCCGCTGCTTTGTATGCATCATCAAGACAGCTTAGACATGCATCTGTTTTAGTACTTCCTACACACTGGGCTTTTGTCTTGTTGACTTTACTACAACTGCTTGGTTTGATATCTGTCCAAGTATATGAGCATCCTTGTGCACCTCCACAGCAGTAGCAGCTTGCATTAGATGAGGTACTTTGTTCTTTTGAAGAAATTATACATCCAGCCGAACATTCTTTTCCACTTTTTGCATTATTTATTTTTTCAATTTGATCTTGAGAAATGTTACATTTACTATATTGGCAAGAATTAATTTTTTCTCTAGCTTTATCTTTTAGTATTTTTGCAAACTCTTCAGCATCTGACTCTAAAAGTCCTTTTGAATATAAAACTTTGAATTTATTTTTACATTCTGTTTGATATTGTTCTAGCTCATTTGTCATTTCCGTAAGTTTTGACAAATCACTTGGGCAACTATATTCATCTATTTTTTTAGATGCTTCTGTAAAACATTCTTCTGCTTCTTTGTGTCCATCTACATCATTTACTGTACACGCAGGTATTGGCACATATTCTTCGCCTCCCCAAAAAGCATAAACGTCTGTTTTAAAACCATCTTGATTATCGGTGAAAACATATCTATTTTTGGTACTTGTTAAAAAATTTGCATTTGCAGTAAGTCCAAACATTAAAGGACAACCTCCACCATTTTCTGCTGTCCATTCTGTATATGTTGCCATATTGCTTCCTATTCCATTAGTTCCGTCATATTCTCCACTCATACCAAGGTAGTGCCATTTTGCTCCTGTTGGTGGAACGATATCTGATGAAGTTGTTGTGCATGTGTTTCCACTAAGCTTAACTATTTTAAATATATAATAATCTCCATCATCCCAATTAACTAGTCCACTTACTTTTGCTTTATAACATCCTGCAAAAACTATGTTTTCGTCTGCATCTACTGCTTGATATCCCCTTGTTAGTTTGGCATTGGATATACTTAAATAAGTGAAGAAATTTTCATTTTTGACTGTTCCACTTTCTGAATAAAGTGTATTATTGGAATCATATACACATCCATTTTTTAATTTACCATCTTGGCAATACTCTTCTGTTGCACTTTTTGATTTTTCTATATCCTCTTGCGATGCATTAATATTAACTATTGGCAAAATCAATAGTGTTAACATTAATAAAAATAAAGTTATAGTCTTTTTCATACTCACACCTACTATTACTATTCTCTATTTTTAATTTTATCATATTTAAATAATTATACAATAGTTAATTACTTTACATTTATTATTACAATAGATAGAAAAAAATGCATAAATATAGTATAATTAGATTGGTGATTTTGGTGGATACTAGTACTTATAAAAACAGAGGTATGTTTCTTGAAAATATATTAAATGACTCTAATACATATTATAATAGTATAGATAAGTGTTTGATATATAAGAAGCCTACTCCAATAAAGGTACTTAATGTAAGTTATCCTACTAATAGGTCTCACCTAATAAATAAAGCTGTTTATTCTAGTATATCTACACTTGATTATAATGGAATATATAAAGGTAAATATATAGAATACGACGCTAAAGAATGTCATAATAAAACATCGTTTCCATTATCAAATATAAAAGATCATCAAGTGTTACATATGAGAAAAGCTATTAAACAAGGTGGTATAATTTTCTTAATAATATTTATGAATAATGAGTTTTTCTTAATGAAAGGTGAAGATATTTTAGAATTTATTGATGGTGGAACAAGAAAATCTATAGAATTTAGTTATATTAAAGAAAAAGGATATAAAATAGTTGAAAGTTATACACCTAGGCTTAAATATTTAGATGCTGTAGATTGTGCTTATTTTAAGGAGTGATTATGGGAAAATTAAATCTTAAAGATAAAATTAGAAAAAAGAAGGATGAAGGTATTGTGAAAAGAAAAGTTAGAAATGAAGAAAATGATAGACCTAAAAAAAGATTTAGATTCTGGTATTGGTTTTTAGTAGTCGTTATGTTCTTTGCTATTATTGGGTTTATAGGTGGTATAGGTTTTTGCTACTATATAGTAAAGAGTGCTCCAGAGTTTGATGCCCAAAAGATGTTTGAAAAAGAAGCTACAAAGGTATTAGATTCTAAAGGTAATATAATTGCTTCGCTAGGAGCTGAGCAAAGAGAAAAAGTTAGTTATGATGAACTTCCTCAAGTACTCGTAGATGCGATTATAGCTACTGAAGACTCAAGATTCTTTCAACATAATGGATTTGATGCTCCAAGATTCTTAAAAGCATCTATTAGTCAAGTTTTAGGACGTGGTGGTGGTGGTGCCTCTACTCTAACAATGCAACTTTCTAAATTATCATTTACTACATTTGATGCTACTGGTATTAAGGGTATAATAAGAAAGTTTACTGATATTTATATGTCAGTATTTAAA
Source organism: uncultured Bacilli bacterium (assembly GCA_934088535.1). Next base: position 17,915 of record CAKOJC010000019.1, read on the forward strand.
ATAGAAAGAAACTTTACTAAATTTGAAATATTAGAATATTATGTAAATACTCCTTGCTTAGGTGGTAATATCTATGGTGTTCAACAAGCAAGTAAATATTATTTTAATAAAGATGTTAAAGATTTGAATTTAGTAGAAGCTGCTCAAATAGCAGGTATGTTCCAGTCCCCTAATGGATATAATCCTTATAATTACCCAGAAGATGCTAATGAACGTAAAAATACAGTTTTATATCTTATGAAAAGACATGGTTATATAACTGATACTGAATATAAGGCTGCTACTTCTGTTGAAATTAAAGATTTCTTAGAAGGTGGAGTTACTTCTACAAATGAATATCAAGGATTTATAGATACAGTTGTTCAAGAAGTAATTGATAAAACTGGTAATAACCCTTATGATGTTCCAATGACAATATATACAACAATGGATAAAGACAAACAAGATGTTATAAATAATTTCTATAAAAATCATAAATTTAAAGATGAAAAAGTTGAAGTTGGCGTTGGTGTTGTTGATAATAATACTGGTGCTATCTTAGCTGTTGGTGCTGGACGTAATAAGACTGGTGCTCTTACATTAAATATGGCTACATTCTGGGGTCAAACAAAGAGACAACCAGGATCAACTATTAAACCTATTATAGATTATGGACCTGCTATTGAATATGCTAATCTTAGTACTTATGGACCATTTATTGATGATGAAACTCCTTATGGTAATGGAACTATGAGAAACTTTAATCACAGTTATAGTGGTGTTATGAGTATGAGAGATTGCTTAGTTAAGTCAATGAATACATGCGCCCTACAGGCATTTAAAATGACTAGTAATGATGATAAAATCAAATTTATTACATCTATTGGTATAGAACCTGGTGAAGGTGTTACTACTCTTCCTGAATCATATTCAATAGGTGCTTGGAATGGCGTTAGTCCTGTTCAACTTGCTGGTGCTTATGCAGCATTTGGTTCTGGTGGATATTACACTACTCCATATTCATTTACTAAAGTAGTTTATACAGAAACCGGAGATGAATATGTACCTGATACAACTCGTGAAAAAGTTATGAAACCTCAAACAGCATATATCTTATCTACAGTACTTCAAGGTGTTACTCCTTCTAACGTTAAAGTTAAGGGAACACAACTTGCTTCTAAGACTGGTACTACTTCTTATGATTCAAGTTTTGTTAGAAAGTTTGGATTAAATGATTCAGTTATACCAGATATGTGGACTGTTACTTATTCAACAGATTATAGTGTAGCTATATGGTATGGATACCCTGAATGGTTAACTGCTGAGGCTGTTAAAAATGGATATTATTTAAAGAATCAACCTGCTATTACAGAACGTAAAAAGATACAAGCTGAAATAAATAATAAAATACATAATGAAAATAAGAAATTTAAAAATCCTGGTGGTATAGTTAGTGCTGAAGTAGAATTTGAAACAATTCCAGCTCAAAAACCTAGTCAATACACACCAAGTAATTTAAAGAAAAGTTACTTATTTATAAGTGGAACTGAACCTAGTGAAGTATCATCTAGATTTAGTAAATTAAGTGATCCAACTAATTATACATATTCTCTAAATGGAAGAACATTAGATGTTTCTTGGACTTCTCCTGGTACACCTGATGCAGTAGATGAAACATATTTGACAAATTACTTTAATACAGGTTATACAATATGGGCTCAAAAATATTTAGATAAACGTAAAAGTTATAATAATAGTAATATAGGGAACTTTGGATTCGCGGTATATTTAACATCAGGAAGTAGTTCAACTTATGTTACTTGGACACAAGATACTAGTGTTTCAATAGATTTAAATAAATATTCTGGATATTTCGATGGCGTTATTATTAAGAGTATGTATTCTAAATTTAAGAGTAATGCATCAGATGGTATAAAGATATTATTTGACTCAGATACACCTATTGGTACCAATTATGAAGTTTCAATGTTAGGACTTACATATTCATATAAAGTTGGTGAAAGTTATAAAGAACTTGGAAACAGTTATGTAGATGGTATTACACTAAATGGTACTAGTATTTTATCAGATGTAACTAATTTAAAAGTTGCTGCTACTAGTGTTACAAATAGTGATGGCAAAAGTATTAGTCTTAGTGAAATAACTAATGAAACTGGTACGTATAAAGTTACTTATACTATTACATTTACTTATAATGGTGTTAATACTACTAAAACTAAAGTGCAAACTGTTACAGTAAGTTAAAATAAAAATCCTAATTAATTTTAGGATTTTTTGTTTGTTCTTTACAAATGTGTTTTAATTTACAGTTTTCACATTTTGGATTCTTACTAGTACAGTAATATCTTCCAAATAATACGAGTTGTGAGTTTACTCTATTCCATTCATTTTCATCAAAATATTTTTTTAGCTTTGTTTCGGTTTTTAGCACATCATCTTTCTCAGTAGTTATTCCAAGTCTTTTTGAGACTCTAAATACATGTGTATCAACGGCAAATGATGGAATATTAAATAGTTGTCCTAGTACTACACTTGCTGTTTTTCTACCTACTCCTTTTAATGATTCTAAAAACTCTCTATCATCTGGAACATAACCTATAGGTAACAAGTGTTCTACTATATATTTAAAATTAATTGATTTTGTTTTATGAAATCCAAGTATTCTTATATAGCTATCTATATCACTTATCGAAAGTGTATTTAGTTTTTCTAATGTGTCATATTTCTTATATAAGTCTTTTGTCGCTTTGTTTACACTTTTATCTGTTGTTTGAGCTGATAACATTACTGATAATAGTAATTCATAGTCTTTAGTATATTCTAGTTCACATTTAGGGTCATTAAATAGTTCATCTAAGTAATTAGTTATTTCTTTTTTATTCATTATCATCTAACCAATCATAATCAAATAGTTCTGTATTTGATTTTTCTTCTTTTATTTTTGATTTAATGCCTTTTTTAGACCACTCATAAACTATTTTATCAATATACTTAAAGTTCCTTACGTTATTTAAAATTGCTTCTTTTAAAGCTCCTTTTATTGTCTCTTCGCTTATTCCATTTTCTATCCATTTATTAATTAATTCATATTCGAATGATGATAATGTTCTTCCTAATTCTTTCTCAAACAATGCATAAATATCACTACTTGGTTCTTCAGTTTTCTTGTTAAGAGCAAGTCTATCATACAATGGATCTAAGCTTACTTTTTCAACTACTTCTCCATTATTATTAGATACTATCATTTCTATATATTTTTTATTTATTAAACTAGTAAATGTGTTAAATACTTTTTCTTCTGTGAATCCTAGTTTATTTTGTATATCTTTAGTATCTAAGTAAGAAGATATATTTATGAAATATATTACAAGCAAAAACTCATCTAACGTTATATCTATATTACTAATACATTTAATAACATTAGAATTAATTATAAAATCTTTACTTGTAAATATATTTCTTAAATCACTCATAATCTGTTTCCTCTAGTATTTTTCTAATATTTATATTTTTTAAAAATTCTATTATTACATCTTTGGAATTTTCTAATTCTCCATTCATTACTTTTCTCTCTATATATTTATAAATTTTTTTAATATATTTAATGTCTATATATTTAACCATTTCTTTTGGTGTTATATCTAACTCTATAACGCTGTGTATTTTATTCATATCTTCGTATGTAGATATTTCTCTATCAAGTTTTAATATATAAGCAGCATTTTTAATTATCAAATCGTTGTATACTGCAAGTTCTGCGGTATTTATAGTGCCTTTTTTTATTATATTTGATATGTATGCTGTTATTGTTTTTTCTTCGTTTGAAAATGGCAATGTTGTCTCTATTTGAGCCCATATTCCATATCTATTATATGCTTCTTTTATAGTATCAAATTTTATATTTAAGTATTTAGATAAATTATAATTTCTTACTATCTCAAAGAACTTATCATAATGATTTGAGTCAAATATTTTATCTAGTTCTTTCTTTATATATTCTTTTGGCACTTCATTTAACATTTTACCATTTTCTTTTAAAAATTCTCTTATTTCATTTGATAAAGTAAAGTCTAGTGTGCATGCGAATCTTATTGCTCTTATAATTCTTGTTTTATCTTCTGTTAATTTTTCTTTTGTATTACCTACTACTTTGATAATTCTATTATCAAGATCTTCTTTAGCATTTAATAAATCTAATAATTTTCCATTTTCATCAATAGCAAATGTATTAATTGTAAAGTCTCTTCTTAGCAAGTCTGTTTTTAAGTCTTTAGCATATTCTAATTTGATTGGTTTATTCTTTTTATATTGTAGTTCTTTTCTATAAGATGTGATGTCATAAGTATAGTCTCCATCTTTTATATGATAACTATAATATTCCTTATTTGGTTTACCAGTACCATTAAATATTTTGATTAAGTCTTCTACTTTGGCGTTAGTGCATATGTCTATATCTTTAGAATCATATCCAAGTAAATAGTCACGTACATAACCACCAACTATATAACACTCAAAACCCTCATTAATAATTTTATCTAATATCTCTTTCATATTAATTATTTTATCACAATTAATATTTTTTTCCAATAAAAAAAGCCCGAAGGCCTTTTATTAATTTAAAGCTTCTTTTAATTTGCTTCCAGCTTTAA
>CAKOJC010000020.1 GCA_934088535.1 uncultured Bacilli bacterium
GATTTTAAAGATTTAAAAAAAACTAATCTAGATGTTGTTGGTTGGGTGAAAGTAAATGGTACAAATATTAATTATCCTTTTGTTCAAGCAAATGATAACAAATATTATCTTACACATAGTTTTAATAAATCATATAATGCAGCAGGATGGGTATTTTTATATTATAGGAACAACAATACTAATAATAAAAATACAATTATATATGCTCATGGAAGAACCGACAAAACAATGTTTGGAACACTAAGAAAAGTTTTAAACAATGGTTGGCTTAATAATACAAATAATTTTGTTATTAAAATATCTACTGAATTAGAAAATAGTCTATGGCAAATATTTAGTGTATATCATATACCTACTACTAGTGATTACTTGAAAACGGATTTTGATGATGATAATGAATTTCAAGATTTTATCAGTATGATAATTAGTAGAAGTTCTCATAATTTTAATGCAGGTGTAAGTGTTAATGATAATATTTTAACTTTATCTACTTGTTATAACAATTCAGATAAGATGGTAGTTCATGCTAAACTTATAAAAAAAGAAAGAAAATAATATGCTATTTATCTTTAACATTAAGAATTATACCAATACTCATCATACTAACTAGCAAAGATGAACCACCATAGCTAATAAACGGAAGAGTTACTCCTGTTATTGGAACAAGACCAACTACTACTGAAAGGTTAAGAAGTGTCTGAAACATCATTAAAAATACTAAACCAAATATTAAATACTTTGAAAATAAATCTTCAGTATTTATAGCTTTCTTAATGATATTATAAAATAACGTTATAAAAAGTAATATTAAAACTAAGTCTCCAATAAAACCAAACTCTTCACTAATTATTGAAAATATAAAATCTGTTTGAGGTTCTGGAAGATAAAAATGTTTTTGTCTTGAATTTAAGAATCCGAATCCAAGTAGTCCTCCTGGACCTATTGCATATAAACTTTGTATCATTTGAAAACCACTACCTAGTGGGTCACTCCATGGATTTAAAAAAGATGTGATTCTATCCATTCTATAAGGTGCGATTATAATAAGTATAACAATACCAACTATTCCAAGAATTCCTAATTTTATAAATATTGATACATCTGTCCCACTTATAAATATAAGCCCAATCAAAGAACAAACTATAACCATACCAGTACCAAAATCAGGTTCTAACATTATAAGTCCAAAAAACAACATTATTATAAAAAGTACCGGAGCCATAAACTTAAATGGATGTCTTTTTATCTTATCATTATTACTTAAATATTTTGATGTAAATATTATAAGAGCTATCTTAGTAAGTTCACTAGGTTGAAAACCAAGACCCATAATACCAAACCAACTTCTACTTCCATTCCTAACACTACCAATACCTGGTATTAAAACTAGAATAAGCAATAAAAAACAAATACCTAAAAAAGTATTTGAGTATTTCTTATAAATATTAACATCTACTTTAGAAAACATAAACATAATAAAAATACCAACTATAAAGAATATACCTTGATTAAGTACATATTTATATGGATTATTATATTTAAAAGATGCCCATATATAACTACTAGAATAAATCATTATGACACCTATTAAAGCTAGTAATATAGTTGTAATAATTATTAGTTTATTTCTTTTAATAAAAATCACCTATTCATTAATAATATGAATAAGTGATTATATTTATGTATTTAGTTTTTCTTTACATCCATACACCATAGTATATTGCAACCATACCAAGCATAAATCCTACTATCAAAAACATTTTTACAATGTCAGTTTCTTCCCAACCTAATTTCTCAAAATGATGGTGTATTGGAGCCATTAAGAATACTTTTCTTTTAAATTTCTTTATAGCAGTTAATTGTATTATAGAAGATAAAACTTCCATTACGAATACTCCGCCTATAACAGCAAGTGATAGCTCGTGTTTAGTAACTATCGCAACTGCAGCAAGTGTTGCTCCTAAAGCTAAAGAACCAGTGTCTCCCATAAATACTTTAGCTGGATGTGTATTAAATACTAAAAATCCTAATATTGAACCAACAAGTATAAAACAGAAAATTGCTATTTCTTGATAACCTGCTATCCAAGTAGTTCCCCATGTAATAATACCAAAACTTAAAAATGCTATTAATGAAAGTCCTCCAGCAAGTCCATCTAAACCATCAGTTAAATTAACTGCATTAGAACTTCCTACTAAAAGGAATAATATAAAGAGTCCATATAACCATTTCATATCTATATTTATACCAAGAGAAGTTATTGTTAAATATGCATCTCCTCCTCCTTGCATATATATATAGAAAAATACTAACGCTATTAATACTTGAACAATTAACTTTTGAGTTATTGAAAGTCCATCATTATTGTGATCTCTTACTTTTAAATAATCATCAACAAATCCAAGTAATGCATAACTTACAAATACAAATATTATAATAAGTAAATTATGAGTTATTTCTAAACTGCCTCTTAAATACAAAAGAACCATCGTAACTAAAGTAGGAATTATAAATATAAGACCACCAATAGTTGGAGTTCCCTGCTTACTAGCATGTCTAAACGCAACAAAAGAACTTATTGTTTGACCACATTTTAATTTTCTCAAAACTGGTATTAAGAATAACCCTAATATTACAGATAAAAAGAAACCTATCATTAATCCTAATATACTTTTAGCTAGAATTAACATAAAATATCACACCCTTATAAATATATTATACTTTTATTTTATTATTTTACATAATAATTTTACGTTTATCATGTAAAGTATATACATCATATTGATAAATAAAAATTCTCTAGAACCTTACTTTTATCAAGCCCCTCTACTTTTATAGATATATCCGCATCACTTAATTTATATATTATATTAAGTAACTTTTCTTCACTAAATTTACCCACTATATCAAGCATTTTCTTAAATACAAATGGATTAATAGAAAGTCTACTTGTTATAGTTTGTGCTCCAGTATCTTTTGACATAACTTTAATTTGATATAATGTTCTAAATTGTTTAGATAAATAATCTATTATAACTACTTCATCTACTCCACTACTAACAAGAGTTTTAGTACTTTCAAGCATTAGAGGTATATTATGAGCCATAACAGCATCATTTAACTTAAACATTTCTTTTTCACTATTTTTACTAATTACTTTTTCTATATCTTCATCAGTTATTAAGTCATCATCTAATTTATATAAAAGTAACTTATTAACTTCATTTAAAACACTATCAGTATCATTCTCACATAAACTTAATATATTCTTTATTTGATTATAAGTAATTCTTTTTTTATTATCACTAAATATCTTAGTTACATATTCATGTAATGTCTTATAATCCATTTTTTTAAGTTCAACTATTTTACACTTTTCATTTAATAAATTAATTAAGTCTTTCTTAGAATCTAACTTCTCATCTATACATTTTAATATAATAACATTATCATTCATATGATTAATATAATCACTTAAAGCTTTTTCTTCTTTAGCTTTCATTTTCTTAAAAGTAAAATTTGATACTATAAGTAATTTCTTTTCATTAAATAAATCCACATAATTTATTTCATTTAATATATCATCCATACTTACACTATCATAATCATACTTAATAATATTATCTATTTTAAGTTCGTCTACTAAAACATCTATTTTTCTTTTAATAATATTTATTTCATTTCCTAAGAATACATATATCATATTAGTTATCCTTTACTATAACACTTCTAACACTAGCATCAATTATAAAGTTAGAAGGATTATCTATTTTTACATTATCAACATATACTTTTTTAGTCTTATAAGCTATTTTTAAAGCCTCTAAAAGTTCTATTAAAGAAGTATATAGTTTTACCTTAACAATTACAGGTTTACCATTATTTATAGTTATAATTGTATTATCATACATATAATCTAAAGATATAGCTTTATGAATCGCAAGTATTTCTTCTACACTATAAAATATACAAGTTGAATCTTTAAATTTCTTATTACTATGAACCATACAAATATTTAAAAAAGCATTAATATATTTGTTATATGCCTCAATTGAATTTAAATCATCTCTATTTACACAAATATAACAATTTTTCATACCAAAAGCATTCATAAACTCATCTATTGCTTCAAGTATTTCTTCATAACTTTCATAGTTAATTACCATATCTTTAAGATCATAATTTTTATCATACAAAGAATTAACTACTAAAGTAGTTTTACTATTTATTTTATTATCAAGTCCATATTTTTTTAATGAATCTACTATATCACTTTTTTTAGTCTTACTTAAATTTCTAGTAGGATTTAATTTTTCTTTTTTATCTATAAAATCATTTTCAATTATTAAACAATTTTCTTCTCCACTTTTATAAGACATTTTACCAGTCGCTACAACCTCACCACTAACTGGACTAAATATCTTTTTACCATTTTCTCTTTCACCAAGTAATGTATTATGATTAACCATTCTACTTTTAGATATAGTTAATTTATCTAAACTATCAAAAGGAACATAAATAAATTCAGGTGATAAATACGTTATATATTCACTATTTTCTTTTGCCATTTTCTACTTCTCCATTAAATATTATATATTATATTTGAATATTTTAAAAGTATAAATTGTATGTTATAATATTTTTAGAATAAAGGTGGTTTATTATGAGTAAGAAAAAAAGAATTATTGTTATATCAATAGTAATATTATTAATTTTATGTATTAGCGCTTCTGTTATAGGTATTTTATCATCCACACCAGAAACTCCCCCTGAAGTACCAAAAGAACCTGAAATACCGGAAATAACTGAAGACTTTAAAGAAGTAGAACTAGTTTCTAAATATACTACTACTAATAGCTTGTTTTATGATTATGAAACAAGTGAAATCACAGAATACATTGATGGTGTAACTTATATTGTTGGTATTAATGGAAAATTAAATAGCCAAAAAACTTTACAAAACTCAAATTCAGATAATGAAGATGAACAAGTCGCAGAAAGTAAAAATTACAAATTTTATATTGATGAAAATGGTTATTTTTATTATTTAAATACTAAAAATAAAAAGAAATCTAAGTCTTATTATAATATTATCTTGCCACATAAAGGTGAACTAACTGGAGTATATGCTATTCTTGTTACATACAATGATAAAACTGATGAAACAATTTATGAAGTACTAAATACTAACGATGGCTCAGTTAATCAAATAAATATTGAAGACGCAACTATAGAAGATGACCAATCACTTAATTATAGAGAAATGGAACCAATAGACGCTAGTACAGTTAATTACTTTACAATAACAAACAAAACAAACAAAGTTGGTTTAATAAATCCTAAAGGAAATATTATTATAGATATAATTTATGATAATATAAGCGTATTTCAAGATAAATATATAATAACTTCCCTTGATAATAAATATGGCATTGTAAACTTTAACAATGAAGAAATAATCCCATTTGAATATGACAAAATCTATTCAGTTGGAAACTTCTTAATATTAGAAAAGAATAAGAAATTAAGTATAGCAGACTCTAACGCAAAAATATATATAGAGAATAAAATAGATGTTGAAGAAGATAATAGAACATTTGATTATGAAACATACTATTTTATATCAACAGAATACAACAATAAACTTTATTTAAAAGTATATTATAATAATAAAGAATCAATATATTTAATAAATTCAAAAGATATAGAAAGAAAAATAAGTACTTCTACATATTTTGATACATTAAGATCTTATAATAAGAATGCTAAATACTTTTATACGACTGAATCAAATGGTAACAAAGAAACAATAACTTTCTACGATTATGATTTATATGAATATTTTAAAACTGATGTAGACTTTAATAGTAATATTAAACATTACACAGAAATAAAACCATTAATTCATAATTTTAATTATTATAGCATAGATTTTTATACTTCACTTGGTGAAGAACAAGATAAATCATACTACATAGATTTATTTAATTCAAAACAAATAGATGAATATACAGCGTTAAAAAGATACTTCAATAATGGCTATAATTTCTATATATCAAATAATAAATTAAAAGTATATAAAGACAAAGAACTATTAAGTGAATTTGATGGAGAATATGAATACTTAGGTGGTTACTTATTCTTAAAAGACAATGAAATATTTGAGTTAACTTTTAAAAAAGAAACAAAATAAAGCGACTTAGAAAATCTAAATCGCTTTTTATTATTTTTGCTTTGTTACTTTTAAACTATAATCTTCGGGTATTATATCTTGTATAAGACCTTTTATAAGTGCATCAGCCTGTTTATCAGCAGTTTCTAATATTCCAAGTCCAACCACTTTTTCTTTTGCTTTCGCTTCTGCTTCGGCTTGTGCTTTATTAGCATCTTCTTTTGAATTAAAGTTAAATAATGCAAATCCTTCATCATAATATTTAATACTATTTGGATCTACTTTAACATCTAAAACCTCAGCTTTTGGTAAAGAAATAATTATTGTTTTAGTGACATAGTCAGCAGTAATCTTAACTTTCTTAATATCTATTCCAGCTCTAGCAGTAGCCTGATATATCATTAAGAAGTCACTTCTACTAATTATCTTAATACCAGAATCTTTATATGGATATATACCTTCAAAAGTAAGTTTTGCTGTCGTAAGTTCACTAGATTTTTCCAATTTAGCAAGTAAGTATGTTACATCCACTTCTTCCTTTTTATTACATAATGTAATAAGTAATACAATTAATATACCAACAATAACGCCAATAATAACACAATTTCTTTTGTTTCCTAATATTTTCTTAATTTTCTTTTTCATACTACACCTCTTTATAAATAAAATGTTTTTGACGCGTCCATATTATTTATTAACACAATATTATCACACTTATTTCACAAATACAATTACTTTGTATGTTTTAAATATAACTTATAAATATACTTTTTATTAAGAACTTTCTCCCCTTTTTTACCTAAATCATAAAATACTTCTTCTAAGAAATCTTTAAGTTTAGGATTTAATTCATATATATCTTTATGAGCCACAAAATATTCATATGGTGTGCTATTCTTATAATCTTTTTTATAATATGTTTTTGATGCAGCTATTCTATCACATATCATTTCAAGCATATATTTAAAAGGTATTATAGGTGTTTTAACCGGAGCACTATAATCATACCAATACTCGAAATGATGTTTATTACGACCAAAATGATGAAGCCAAGCCCTACTATAACCATTAATCTTTTTACTTGTTCTTAAAGGACTATCAGATCCATCTGTATAATATTTAACTGACTCAAAAAATTCTTCAAAAGAATATTTAGATAAATCATGCACTAAACCTCTAAAAGGAATACCAACTTTACAGCATAATTTAAATACTTCAAATCTATGCTTATTAACTGTATGTAAATGTCCAAAAAATTTATTCATATATTTCACCATAAAGATTATAACATAAAAAAAGCTCCTATTGGAACTTTTGCATTTGTTTCATTAATTGATTAACTTGTTTTTGACTAGGATTTCTACCCATACCTCTCATTAAAGTTTTAATCATTTCTTCACTAACAGGTGGATTTTCTTTTAATTGTTTTGAAACTAATTTCTTAGAAATTAAGAATCCAGCTATAAGACCAACAACAAGTCCTATTACTAAATATAAAATATCCATCCAGATATTACCAGTACATTTAACTGCATCTAATATTAACATTCTACTCATCTCCTCATGACAATTTTATCAAGAATTAAGAGTTTATGCAAGAATATATATTATTATCTAAAAGAAAATAATCATGATTATCAAAGTCACATACAAATATATTTTTAAACGTACGAATATTATAAAAAAATGATGGAGCATTCTTATTAGTTTTAATTTTAATATGTGAGTTATTAATAATCATTTTAGTAGTCTCATCATTATAAAAATCATTTATAGTATGAGTATAATTATAACAAATATAGTTTTCATTATCTAAGTTATTTTCTTTTATATATTGATTATACTCTTCCTTCTTAAGTGGAACAACTAAAGAATTAAATATGTTATATCCAAGTACTATATCTTCAGTTTTTAAATGATGTATATTTTCAAGCATAGTATATAACTCTTCATAATTATTTCTATAATTTCTAATAATATTATCTTTTACTTCAAATAAATAAAATGTTCTCATGTGTCACCTCAAGTATATTGTATATCACTATTATTAAAAAATTTGTCGAATTAAAAAGGAAGGTTAACTTTTTCCTTCCTTTTTCTCATCTTTAGTTTTTTCTTTATATTTTGGTTCAAGTCCTACTTCAAGTTTAGTATCTTTAGTAAGCACATCACCTATTTTTATAGAACTTGTTTTAGCATAACCATATCCATCAAATGTAACATTTATACCAACAAGACTAGCAAATGTCGAAACATCATTTCTACTCCAATCTTTTATATTAATCATTTTATAATTAGTATCATTTGTTACTAAGAATATTTTATTTCCTGCATTAAGTTTAGTATTAGCACTTGGATATTGCTTTATTATTTTAGTTCCTTCTCCTATAACTATTGGTTCCATAGAAGATGCTTCTAAAGCAGTTTTAACAGTATTAGCATCTAGATTTATGTAACTCTTTGTTGTGTATGTACCAGTTTCTTCAACTTCTTTATTTCCGACTATATTTAAGTAAGTTCCTGTATCTTTTATTAAACCTCTAACTGCATTTTTTAAATATTTAGCATCAGTTACTTTACTAACAGCAGCATATATTATTATCTCTGGATCATCACCTGGAAATAAAGCAGCAAAACTTCTTATATAGTTTCTATTTCCTTTTAAGTATCCACCACTTTGTGAAGCAATTTGTGCAGTACCAGTTTTTCCTATAACATCATATCCTTGTACATTATATCCACTACCAGTAGAAATACTGCACCCATCTTGTACAACTCCACGCATTATTTCTTTAATCTTTGTTACTGTTTCTGTACTTGCAACTTTAGCAACTTCAGTTCTTTTATTTTCAAGAACAACTTCTCCAGTTTCACCACTAACTATCTTAGATACCAAATATGGTTTTATCATAGTTCCATCATTAGCGATACTAGTAAGAGCTTGTACCATTTGAATAGCACTAACTGTCATACCCTGACCATAAGATGCAGCAGCAACCTCTGTGTTATATCTAAAATTAACTAGTCCTTTACTCTCATTAGGAAGAGATATACCAGTCTTCTTACCAAAACCTAGTGAGGTGTAATAATCTTTTAATTTAGCTCTACCAAGTTCCATAGCTAAATTAACAGCAGCTACATTCGAAGAAGCCATAAATCCTTCATCAAATGTAATCATACCCCATCCTTTATTATTCCAATCTTTTATATTAGCTTCATCTACTTTAATAGTTCCACTTTTATATTTCTTACTACCATCATATATACCATTTTCCATAGCTGCCATAAAACTAAATATTTTCATAGTTGAACCTGGTTCATATTCATAAGCAACAAATGGATCATAATAAGATTTAATCTCTAATGTATTATTATTAAAACTTGGACTAGAAGAAACACCTAATATTTCACCAGTCTTAGCATTTACTACTGATATAGTAGCCCACTCAGGTTTACCTTCCTCTAAAGTATTCATAGCTTGTTCGGTAAACATTTGAATATTATCATCTATTGTAAGATATATATCATCTCCACTAATACTCTTTTGTTCTACAGCAGGTGTACTAGTTATTTGATATCCATATAAGTCAGATTGATATTTCTTATATCCATCAGTACCAGTAAGCTCATCATTATAATAAAGTTCTAATCCCATCTCACCTACATATTGATTATTTTCATTACTTTTAGCATAACCCAAAGTATATGATAAAAAGTCTCCATTAGGGTAATATCTCTTGGTACTAGCAATAAAATCAATTCCTGGTAAATCTAAATCTTCTATTTGATCTTTTAAAAGTTCAGTAATACCACGACCACCAGGACCAAGTTCAACTTGATATGGTACTGTTTCAGTACATTCAGTATTATCATCATTACAAGATTTAATTTTAGTATTTAATAAAGATAATATTCTTTCTTTAGTCATATTTATTAAGGGACTTAAAAGCTCAGCTGTCTTTTCTTTATCTACAACATGATATGGTCTTTTCTCATCTTTAGTTCTACTAGGATCTAAATAAGCTATTACTGTATAACTATTTACATCTTTTGCAAGTACTTCTCCCTTAGCAGAATAAATAGTACCACGTTTAGCAGTTAAAGTTTTCGTACGAGTATCACGATTTTCAGCAAAAGTCGAAAGTGGTTTTCCATCAACTTTAACATTTCCAAGTCCTATCCATAAAAGTTTCAAAATTATTGCAGCAAAAATAAAAACAACAATAATTATGAATATTGTATTAATCTTAATTACTCTTGTTTTCTTCATATGCCACCTCTACTTTGAAATTACTCTAATATTACTATTATTATACTTCAAATCATTGGCATCTGCAACTTCTAAAGCATTATCTAAAGATGCAAGTTCATTGATTTTCATTTGCATACTTAGATTCATCTTTTCTTGACTTTCTACTTTACTTTTTAATCTTTGAAGTTCAGAGTTACTTGATTGAACTTTTGCACTCATAACAAAAGTTGATAGTAAAAATCCAATGAAGAAAATTACTGTCAATGATTTAAGTAACCCTTCCCCCTTAGTTTTTACATATCTTTTTTGTTTCATTTACCTTATCCTTTCAATTACTCTTAATTTAGAACTTCTACTTCTATTGTTATCATCTAGCTCATCTGTACTAGGTGTTAATTTCACTATTTTTTTAGCTCTTGCACTTAATTCTACTGGAACAACTGGAAGTTTCCTAGTACTAGCATCATCACTACATAAATCTTTAAACACTTTAGAAACTATTTTATCTTCTAAAGAATGAAATGATATTACTTCTAATCTTCCACCAACTTTTAATAAATCAAATGCATCTCTTAATGAACTTTCTAATATATCAAGTTCATGATTTACTTCAATTCTAATTGCTTGAAATGTTTTTCTAGCTGGATGACTTTTATTTCTATAACTAATTGGTACACTATTTTTAATTATTTCAGCAAGTTCAAGTGTTGTTTCAATTGGTCTTGCATCTATAATTGCTTTAGCGATACTTTTAGCATATTTTTCTTCTCCAAACTTAAATAGAATTTCAGTTAATTTTTGATAGCTATATTCATTTACCACTATCTTAGCATTTAATGGATTACTTTTATCCATTCTCATATCAAGAGGAGCATCTTTATGAAAACTAAATCCTCTTTCTGCCTCATCTAATTGAGGACTTGAAACCCCTAAATCAAAGATAATTCCATCTACATTTTCATTAATATATTTTTTCATATTAACAAAATTACTTTTAAATATTGTAAAGTTATCACTAATAGCACTTAATCTTTTAGTTGAATATTCTATTGCTTCATCATCTTGATCAAAGGCGAAAAGAACCCCTTCTTTTCCTATTTTCTTTAATATTACACTTGAATGTCCTGCATATCCTACAGTAGCATCCACATATATTCCACCCTGTTTAACATTTAAATAATTTATTACCTCGTCTAATAATACACTCTTATGCTTCATAATTTGCATCGAAGATATCTTCTGCTATTTCATCAAGATTCTCTTCGTTCTCCTTCATATAATTATCAAATTCTTCTAGACTCCAAATTTCTAGTCGTTCATTTACGCCAATAATTACACATTCTTTATTAATATTGGCGTAATGAACTAACGGTGAGGTAATATTAATTCGACCTTGTTTATCGAATTCAATTAAAGAAGCTCCACCAATGAAAGATCTTTCAAAAGCTCTAACATTCTTTTTAGTAAATTGTAGGCTACTTACTTTTTGTACTATTTTATTCCATTCACTTTCTGAATAGATAAATAAGCACTTATCAAGCCCTTTAGTGATAATAGCTTTTTCTCCAAGTTCATTTCTAAACTTACTTGGAATGATTAGTCTACTTTTTTCATCAAGATTATGATGAAATTCACCCATAAGCATAACTAAGCACCCCACTTTCTACCACTTTGTTTCACTTCCTACCACTATATTACTATTTTTGTTCGCTTTTGTAAATACCTTTTAAAAAATAGTTTGTAAAATTTTTGTCAAATTAAAAAAGAACTATTGATAGTTCTCTTTAAAAAATATATAATTTATGATCTTATAATTCTATTTTATATCCTTTAGGTACCTCTGTAAATTCAGGTTCACCTAAATACATATCAACCATGTAATATGTTTTAGTATTATAGTTATAACCTACTGATGTCATATTAGAATAATTTGTAAACACATCTTCTATTTCAAATGAAATATCATTATTAGTAAGTATATCACACACTTTATCTAAACTAGAAGGCACTGTTTTAGAAGCTTTAAATATTTCAGCTCTTTCTATTTCATTTTTTCTTTCATTAATTAATTTCGTAAATTTTTGAAGTTCTATTCCACCACTTTCAAATGCAGCTATATGCATAAGTATACTAGAGTTATCTAAATGTAAAAGAACACCAATGCAAGTAATAAGATCTCTTGTGTATCCAATTGGATTTTTTTCATTTAATTCTTTATATTCATCTAAGCCTACAACATAATTATCCATATTATTCCTCATTCAAATCAAATTGACTACTATAAAGTTCATAATAATAACCTTTATTTTTAAGTAATTCTTTATGTGTACCTACTTCAAGTATTTGACCATTCTTTATAACCACTATCTTATCACTTTCAACTATAGTAGAAAGTCTATGAGCTATAACTATAGAAGTTTTATTTTTCATTAAACTATTCATAGAATGATTTATTAAATATTCAAGACGAGTATCAACATTAGATGTTGCTTCGTCAAGTATAAGTATCTCAGGATCAGCAACCAAAGCACGAGCAATAGTTAATAACTGTTTCTCACCAGCAGACATATTATTAGTTTCTTCATTTATTTCATAATCTAATCCATTAGGAAGTCCCTCTATCATATGAAGTATTTTAGATTTAGATAATACTTTACTTAAATTTTCATCACTGATTCTTCTATCAAAAACTATATTTTCTTTTATAGTACCTTCAAATAACCAAGTATCTTGAAGAACCATACTAATTAATTTTCTATATGAAGATTTATCTATATCTCTAATATCTATTCCATCAATTAATATTTGTCCAGTATAATGAGCATGAAAATTCATAAGAAGGTTTACTATTGTAGTCTTACCTGCTCCAGTCTTACCTACTAATGCAATCTTTTCACCTTTATTAATTTTAAGATTGAAATTCTTAAGTACTGTTTTACCTTCAACATAACTAAATGTTACATCTTTAAACTCAATTGAATCATTAAAAGTGAATTCTTTTATTTTACCATTAGTTTCTTCTTCTAAATCAAGTATTTCATAAACTCTATCAACACTAGCAATAGCCATTTGTAAGTTACTAATTACTTGAGCAATAACATTCATAGGTCTATTAAAATCTTTCATATATTGTATAAAAGATTGGATAGCTCCAAGTCTCATATGACCTTTAATAACACTAATACTACCTACACAAACAATAATTATATAGTTTAAATTTCCAATTGCTTTATTAAATGGAACAGCTAGACTACTATAAAAACTACTCTTAAACCCATAATTTGCAAGTGTCTTACTCTCTTTATCAAATTTATTATTAAAATACTTTTCTTTGTTAAATGATTTAATTACATCATTATTAGTAACACTTTCTTCTACAAAAGAGTTAACATTTCCTATAGCCTTTTGATTTAATTCAAAATAATTTTGTGTCCTCTTTACTACAAATGATAATAAGAAATATGTAAGAGGTATTGCAATTATTGTAAGAACAGCAAGTTTAACATCAAGTATAAACATCATTATAACAACACCGATTATAAGTGAAATATTATATACAAGTTCTGGTATTATCTCAGTAATATTATCAGTAAGTCTTTCTACATCATTAGTTATTTTACTAATGATATCACCTTTTTTCATGCTATCTAATTTTCTAAGCTTAGTAACATTTATTTTATTAATAAGTTTGCGTCTTAAATCATATCCTATTTCTTGACCAAGTTTTGATGACATATAACTTTTAAAATAAGTACATATTGCATCTATAATATAACATGATAATACTATTCCTAATACTTTAATTATGTATGGATAATTAAATGCAGTTTCATTCTTTATAGAATCATATAAACTATCAGTAGCATATCCTAAAAAATATGGAGCAAGAGCACTAAATATTGCAGCAAGTAAACAAAACAATATTATAAGTATATAATGATTTTTATAATCTTTAATTATCTTACATGTTTTACTAACCATCTCACTAAAAGTAGGAGCTTTATTTTCTTTCTTTTTCATCTATGCCACCTCCCTTTTTTGAGAATCAATAAATTCTTTAAATACTTTACTAGAATTTTCTAGAGTTTCATAGTTACCAATAGACTCTATCTTTCCTTCATCAATTACTATTATCTTATCAGCATCTTTTATAGTACCAACTCTTTGAGTAACAAGTATTACCATCTTATCACTATAGTTTTTATTTATTGAACTTCTTATTCTTTTATCAGTTATATAATCCACTGCACTAAATGAATCATCAAAAAGTAAGCACTCTCCACCACTTAATAATGCACGAGCAATAGACATTCTTTGCTTCTGACCACCACTCAAATTAGCAGCAGATTGCTCTATTTTAAAATCATACCCTTCACTATTATTATCAATAAAATCTTTAATAGCAGCTTCATCTAATGCATTATCAAGTACATTATTAGCAAGATTCTTATCAAAAGTTAAATTCTCACGAATAGATCCTTTAAACAATAAAGTTTTTTGAGGAGTGTAAGCAAATATATTTCTAAGAGACTCTATATCATACTCTTTAATATCTATTCCATTTATTAATATTTCACCACTGGTTGCATCAATATGTCTTAAAAGTAGATTTACTATTGTAGTTTTTCCACTACCAGAACTACCAATTATACCAACATTTTCTCCTTTTTCTATTCTAAATGATATATTTTTAAGCATATCTTCGTGAGCTTTATCATATCTAAAATATACATTCTTAAACTCAATACTCTCTAAACTAGTAAGTTTAATTCTACCAGTATTACTAATACTAGGCTCTACACTTAATATTTCATTTATTCTCTTAAACGATACAATTACTCTAGGTATATTTAAAATTATAACAAGTAACATCATAAAACTTAATAAAACTGTAGACATATATTGAATAAATGCCATCATAGAACCTATCTCAAGAGTACCAAGACTTAAATAATCACAAGATACATAAACTATAACAATCGTAGCTATATTTATTATGAGTGACATCATAGGTTCTACTAAATACAAAACTTTATTTAAGAAAATATTTAATTTTTTATTTTCAGTATTTACTTTATCAAATCTCTTTTTAAAATAATCTTGTTTATTAAATGCTTTTATTACTCTTAGCCCTGATAATATTTCTCTAGTTGATGCATTTAATTTATCAAGTAATTTTTGTAACACTTCAAACTTAGGAAATACAAGAAAAAATATTGTAGTAAGTCCAAGTACAAGCACACATACAGCTATTAAAACTATTGGCGCTAAACTAGGAGCACTCTTATATCCCATTATAGCTGCACCAATTCCCATTATAGGAGCAAATACCATAAGTCTAAGACCAAAACTAAATGTTGAAGTGATATTACTTACATTATTAGTACTTCTAGTAATTAATGTAGAAGCACCAAATTCATCTATTTCTTTCTTACTGAAAGATGTTATTTTAGCATACAAAGCTTTTCTAATTCTATAACCATAATTATTAGAAAACTTAGCTGTACTATAAACAACCATAGTATGTGATATTAAGCATACAATAGTCGTAATAAGCATAACTATAGCTTCTTTAGTAATAAAAGCTTTATCAGAATTAGCTATACCAATGTCTACTATATTACTCATTATATTAGGTAAATAAAGTTCACAAAATACTTGAATAATACAAAAAACTAACATAACAAAAATATATTTTTTTAAATCCCCTATCAATTTAAATATTTTCATCTTTCTCCCTTTCTATAAAATCATATTAATTATTTCATTCATAACATATATTTTATCTTCAGGTATATATATCCTATCTGCCTCTTTTACAAGATATTTACGTTTAACCGCTTCATCTAACTTAAACACATCAAAAATATCTTTTTTAAATCTTTTATTAAATTCACTAATACTTATACCATCTAATTTTCGAAGCCCTAGTATCACTTCATTTTCCATCTCTTCTTGAGTAGACACAAGTAATTCATTAAGTCTATATTTACCATTTAAATACTTATTAAAGTTACGTGTATTTTCATATCTCATTTCATTTATATATCCATGAGCTCCAAGACCAAAACCATAGTATTCATTATTATCCCAATATATTAAATTATGATTACTTTCATACCCAGGTAAAGAAAAATTACTAACTTCATAATGATGAAAACCACGTTTTTTAAGTTTCTTACATATATATTTATACATTTTATAGTCAAGTAACTCATCTATAGGTTTAATACCATTATTATATAAAACAGTATGTTCTTCTATAATTAATGAATACGTACTTATATGAGTAATACCAAGTTTTAACATTGTATTTAAGTCACTCTTAAGGGTAAATAAACTTTCTTCAGGAAGAGCATATATTAAATCAACATTAATATTACTAAACCCAAGTCTTCTACATAATTCAATTTTTTCAAATACTTCCTTTTTAGTATGATTTCTATTCATTAATTTAAGATTTCTTTTATTAAAACTTTCTATACCTATACTAAGTCTATTTACGTTATTACCTTTAAGTATAATAAGTAAATCCTCTGTTATATCATTAATATTACACTCAAAAGTAATTTCAGCATCTTCTATTCTTCTTATATGACTAATAATTTCAAATAATTTATTTAAATTACTAGTACTAAGACTAGATGGAGTACCACCACCTATATAAATACTTTTTACCTTATCTCCTTCATAATATTCATGAATTTCTTGATTTAAAAAATCTAAATAAGTATTAGCCCATTCCTCATTATATAAGAATTTACAAAAGTCACAATAACTACATATATTCTTACAAAAAGGAATATGTATATATACGCCTCTCATATTATTACCTCAATATAATTATAATATAAAAAAAAGATAATCACAAGATTATCTTCTTAAAGTCATACACCCACTAGTAGGTTGATCTTCAATAGTTAAATTTTTTCTATAACTCATCAAATAACTAATTCTTTTAGAATTAATTTCTCTCTTATCAGTTATTTTTTTTAGTTCAGTAGTACTAACACCTTTAGCAGTTAATTCAATAAATTTTCTTTCAAGCATTGTTTGTTCTGCCATTAATTTTTGAATTTCATTATCTATAGCTTCTACAGTAATAGTCAAATTATTATTTGTAGATGTTCTATTATTTTGTACAGCAGGAGTATTTGAAATTTGTGATTTATTTCCTGTAAGTAATCTGTTATATTCATCAGTTACCTTTTTTGCTTTTTTAAGAACAGCATTTAATTCATCTTCAGAAGCACCACTAGCCTTTAAACTATTATATTCTCTTCTAAGCTTGTTATATTCATCTTTTAATTGAGCCCTATAAGTATCTCTACTTATAGTAGTTTTATCTTCCTTTCTAGTAACTTGACTACTTGTAGTTTTTGTAGTAACAGGTTTAGTAATAGCCACTTGTTTAGCTTGTTTGCTCTTTAATTCACTACGTCTTTCATCTAATTTCTTATAATCAGCAGCAATTTCATTAATTTTTCTAGCAATTTTATTTTTCTCACTAGTACTGGCACCATCAGCTCTTAATTTATCAAGTTGTTTTTTTAATTCAACATATTCTTTACTTAATGAAGCCATTTCAGCTTCTACTTCTTCAATAGTATAAACTTTACTTTCTGAAACATTTTGTTTAGATGATTGAACACTTTTTTCTTT
Source organism: uncultured Bacilli bacterium (assembly GCA_934088535.1). The sequence goes on from CAKOJC010000020.1 coordinate 18,087, forward strand.
TTTCTCTTCAAGCATTTTTTCTTTTTCAGCTTTTACTTTATCTTTTGTTTTATTGAACCAATTTGAGATCTTATGAAATTTTCCACTAATCTTTTCTCTATTTGCTTCTGCCTTAGCTTCCTTACTTTGCCATATTGCAAGTTGTCTTCTACCATCATCTTTTAATGTTCTAATTGGATGAAATAAACTAGGAAAATTAGAATCAAGTAACATTTTAATTGGATGTATTATATTATAAACTGGTATAAATGTTTTAAGTATATTTTTGGCAAAGAAAGTAATCTTTTCACCTACAGATTTTTCTTTAAATTTATTATAATAATCTTTATCCTCAGTTTTAGCATACCATAAAGCAAGTAAACTTTTAGTATTATTAACTATACTACTAGCAACAACACCCCATAAATATAATGCAGCATACCATGTCATATCAAATCCCCCCTTAATAATGTACATATTATATCACAAATGATACAAAAAGTCAATTATAACCTGACTTATAACATAATTATTGAATCATGATGTTGTAATCATTTCTTTTTAATTCAAGTTTCTTTTCTAATTCTTCCGGGTCTAATACTCTATATTTATCTTTTATTTTTTCTGCACATTCATCATAGTCAAAAGCATAAACAGAACAAATTTCTAATGGTACAATTTCGAAAATTAATGTAAGAAGAATACAAAAAGCTGTATAAAGAATATTCTCAGAAACAGATTCTCTATATACAGTATAATTATTTTTGTCTTCATTATATATTATAGCATCAATATAAGGCTTTTCTTCAAACTCACTATCAGTTAAATTATTTTTAGTTTCAGTAGTACTAGATATTGGTTTACCAAGAATATCTTCAAGATTTAAATCCTCCTTTTCTAAAAGACTCATAATTTCTTCATACGTTTTAGTTTTTATAGAATAAGTTTGAACTGTGCGTGAATATAATTCATCTTCAGTTTTACTCCATTTTGAATAATAATATAATCTACTATCGCTTTTACTTAAAACAGTACCATCTTCACTTTTAAAACTACCATATTGTTGTTTAGAATCAAAATTTCCACTATTATCAAATTCCATCATAACATTTGAATAAGATTTATATTCATCACGATAAAACGGTGTAATACCTGCAGCAGTACAACCACCTGACACAATTCCAGCTGTTACAATATATGGTAACATCTTTTTTAAAGTTCTTACACCTAGTTTTAAGTTTTTTATTGCATTATTTCTTGCATTAACTGAATTAATATGTTTAATATTATATTCTAATGTTTTAATTTCTTTTATTAATTGAATTAACTTTCTTTCTTGCTCATTTGTATTTTTACTCATAAAATTATTACTCCCCCATTTCAGGGCAGAGTATATCAAAAAAATGTGAAAAAGTCAACACTATATTAACCTTTTAATCACAGGTTTAACTATTTCAAAAGTAGTTATATAACGATAATACAAATTATCTAAAGGGTCACTACACTTTAATATGGTACTAGTATAACCTATCTTTTGAGACCAGCTACCATCCTTATTTTGTCTTGAAAAATGAAAGTCATCATAGCAATTATATAAAGATACTTTATATCCATCATGTCTATTCTTACCATTAACATCAGTTTCAAAATGTTTAATGCCTAAATAATCTAAATCTAACAAAAAAATTTCAACTATTTCTTCTTTACTATCTATATCAGTAATATTGCCACTAATAAAGCCAATATTATGAGACATATGCTTAGAAGTTATTTTATGATACGGAACATTAAACTCTTCAGGAGTTAAAAATCCAAGAGCATAGCAATAACAATTTCCACCAGCATAATCCATATCAAAATCTTTAAATTTTGGATTATTAGTACTAATTTTAGTAGATAAATATAAATATCTAATATATAGTTTTCTAATTTCCTCCACTGTAAGACTTTCAGAATTAACTTTTAAATAATCTAAAATATTTCTAATTTCTTTGCAAACATTAATATAAGAAACTAAACTCATAACTCCTCCATATGTACAAAGTAGTATAGCATTTGAAATATAAAATGACAATAAAAAAATCGCATAAGCGATTATTTTAAATATGGTGTCCTCGGCACGATTCGAACGTGTGACCGACGGCTTAGAAGGCCGTTGCTCTATCCAGCTGAGCTACGAGGACAACTGGAAATTACTACTAAAGTATACAACACTATTTTTATTTTTGCAACCCCTTTTTTAACTTTTTTTAACACTTACAATATTATTATGATCTTTTGTACTAAAAATAACCTCTTTTACGTTCATATTTGCAAAAATACTTTCAGACACCACATACTTAACCTCTTCTAAAATAACTTTAGAAGAAGCATCACTAAATATAAAATCATTAAATATTAAATTAACTTTTTCATCGTTTATCTCCTTATCTACAAGTTCTATATTACTAGAAACATAACTGTTTAAATTATCTTGAGCATTAACTGTATTTTTTAATTCTTCAATAATTATATCTATTTTAGAACTGCTCGTATTACTAACTTTAGTAACAGGTACATAATACTCTACTTCATCACATGACTTAACAAAATATATAGTAGTTTTATCTATATCATTCAAACTATTTAGGTCATACTTTTTATTTATGCCAAAACTTCTAGTTAAAGGGTATGGTATCTCTCTGCCTGAATTAGGCAGTTTAGTAAGTTTCTCTGAGTCAACATTTATATAAACATTATTAATACCATTTATCTCAGTTAAACTAAATACTATAGCTTCTATCATAGATTCTTCTAAATACTTATTAACATTAAGAATTTCCTTATTAAAATTTAAGTACACACT
>CAKOJC010000021.1 GCA_934088535.1 uncultured Bacilli bacterium
CTTAAAGGTTATGTAACTAAAATGAAAGGTGAACAAACTGAACCATCAGGAATGGGTATGATGGGTGGAGGAATGCCACCATATATGCCAGCTGGAATGGCTATGATGGGTGGTGCAAGACCAGCAGCTCCTTCACCAATGCCAACATCAATGGATGATTATATTAAGAGATTAGATGAAAAAATTGCTGAGTTAGAAAAACAAGAAGCAGAAGAAAAAGCTCAAGCTGAAAGAGAAAAACAAGCTGCATCTGCAAATAACGCTACAGGAAACTTACAAAATTCTCCAGTAGTTGATACAGTACCTCTAACAGAAAAGAGCGAAGAAGATTTAGAAAAGGAAATAAGTGATATATTTGGTCATAAAGTTGAAGAACCTCACACTGAACCTGTTAAACCAGAACCAGTAAAAGAAGTACCAATTTATGAAGAAGAAAAGAAAGATAAAATATCAGATATTGACTTCAATAAATTTATAGTACCAATGCCAGAAGAAATCGAAGAAGATGAATATGACTTTAAAAAACCAGTAACTCAATATGAACAAGCTTATGAAGAACCAATTAAGGTTAAAGAACCTGAAAAAGAACCAGAGATTACAGAAATACCAAGATTTACAAGTCCATTTAATCATACTAATACTGAACCAGTTAAAACTGAGCCTGTTTCAGTAGGACCAATGGAAAATATTGAAAAACCAAAAGTAAATATTGATGTAGATAGCGTTGTAGTAAACAACAAACCAAATGATGAAGACTTCTTCGATGATTTCTTTGGAAGTGAAGATGAATAATATTCATCTTTTTTTCTGCATAAAATTATATAGGTGATTAAATGAAAATAATAGATGTTAGTGATAAATATACATACTCACAGAATCATATACAAGGTAGTATTAACATTCCATACGACGTACTAATTAATAACTATAGACAATATCTTAATAAAAATGAAAACTACTATTTATATTGTAAAAGTGGAAAACTTAGTAAAAGAGCAACAATGGTATTATCCTCACTTGGTTATAAAGTATTCTATCTAGAAAAATAATATAAATTATATTATAATTATCTCGTGATTAAATATGGATTATTTTAATGAGATAATTAATTTTATAGAAAATTCTGGCTTAATTGGAGTACTAGTAGGAGCACTAATAATAGTATTTGAATCAATTATACCAATACTTCCATTAATGGTATTTATTACCATTAACTTTTTAGCATTTGGAAATTTCTTTGGATTCTTAATTTCATGGATATTCACAATAATAGGTTGTGTTATATCATACTTCATATTTAAAAAAGGGCTAGGTAAGAAATTTGAAGTATTAACAGAGAATAAAGAAACAATAAAAAAATATAAAAGAGTATTTAAGAATATTAGCCTTGGAAATTTAACTCTTTTAATAGCAATTCCATTCACACCAGCATTTCTTGTTAATATAGCTTGTGGACTTGTGAATATGGATTTTAAGAAATTTTTAATTGCAACAATCATAGGTAAAATATCATTAGTATACTATTGTGGATTCGTAGGTACTTCAATACTAGAAAGTTTTTCTAATCCGGTAATTCTTATCAAAATAGTAGCATTACTTTTATTTACATATATATTAACTAAAATAGTAAACAAAATACTAAAAATAAAATAAGTGTGTTAAAATATTATTGGTGATAATATGGAATACTTAATAATTGGACTTTTAATAATAATTATAATTTTATTAATAATTTTAATAACTAGAAAAAACGACAATACTGAACTTAATGATAAACTTTCTAAAACTGAAATAAGTGTTATTAAAGAAATAGGAGACTTCAAACATAATTTTTCTAGTGATATAAACAAAGATTTTAATGAACTAAATGATAGAATAGAAAGAAAACTAAATCTTATAAATCAAAAAGTAAATGAGAAATTAGAAGATGGTTTTGATAAAACTAATAGAACATTTAATGAAGTAATGAATAGACTTACTAGAATAGACGAAGCACAAAAGAAAATAGATGGTCTTGGTACTGAAATAATATCTTTAGAAAGTATTCTTACTGATAAAAAGAGTAGAGGTATATTCGGAGAAGTTAATCTTTATCATATTTTATCATCAATCTTTGGAGAAAAGAATGATAGAATTTATAGAACACAATACACTTTATCAAATACAACTATAGCTGATGCGATAGTATTCGGACCTGAACCTTTAGGTACAATATGCATAGACTCAAAGTTTCCTTTAGAAAACTATAGAAGACTTGTTGAAAAAGGAATAAGTGATACCGAAAGAGCACTTAGATATAAAGCATTTGATGCGGATGTCAAAAAACACATAGATGCTATTGCTAGTAAATATATAATACCAAAAGAAACATCTGATCAAGCAATAATGTTCTTACCAGCAGAAGCAATATTCGCAGAAATAAACTCATATCATACCTCATTAATAAAGTATGCTGCAAGCAAAAAAGTATGGATAACTAGTCCAACAACTCTAATGAGTCTACTTACTATTATAGAAGCAGTATTAAAGGGACTTGAAAGGGATAAATACACTTCAATCATACATGAAGAATTAAATAGATTAGGAGTAGAATTTGGACGCTATAAAGAACGTTGGGATAAATTATCAAGAACAATACAAACAGTTAATAATGACGTCGAAAACATACATAAAACAACAGAAAAAATAACTAAGAGATTTGATTCGATAAATAATGTAAAACTAGAAGATTCTTCAAAACTATTAATAGAAGAAGACAATTAAAAGATTCATCACTGAATCTTTTTTCCTTGGTAACTATCTCTTTTTACCATTTCTTTATCTATATCATCAAGTACACTAAATTTCTTTAATAACCAACTTGGCTCAACTAATAATTCTTTTATTGGATCTCCTGTAATTCTATGAATTACTATTTCTGGTCTTAAAAGTTCTAATTGATCTACTACTATATCAATATATTCTTCCTTAGTTAAAACATGAAAATGAGTAGTATTATATAAATTTAATATTGGAGTATCTTTTAATATAAAAAGCATATGTATTTTTACACCTTGAATATCTAATTTATTTAAATATCTTACTGTATCAAGCATCATCTCTTTAGTTTCAAAAGGAAGACCATTTATTATATGTACGACTACATCTATATTTCTTTTTCTAAGTTTTAAAACAGCTTCTTCAAATTGTTCTAAAGTGTGTCCTCTATTAATTAGTTTAGAAGTACTTTCATGAATAGTTTGAAGACCAAGTTCTACAATTAAGTCAGTTCTATTATTTAAATCTTCTAAATAATCAAGAACATCATCATCTAATGTATCACATCTAGTAGCTATATTAAGTCCTATAACATTATCTAACTTTAATATTGGTTCATATTTTCTTTTAAGAGTTTCCACATTTGCATAAGTATTAGTACCAGCCTGAAAATATCCAATATATTTCGCAGTAGGCCATTTTTTTAAAGTATTATCTCTTACTTTATTAAATTGACTTATCAAGTCCATTCCATCATTTTCACCACTACCATTATAACAATATATACATCCAGTACTATTTTTTTTATTTGGACAACTGAATCCTGCATTCAAAGAAACTTTAAAAACTTTACATCCATATTTAGTCTTATTATAATAATTTAATGTATGATATCTTTTATTATCAAGAGTATATTTAAACATAATATTCACCGAAGATATTATATCACATAAATATTAAAACAAATAATCCCATTAATAAGCAATAAATACTAAAATATATAAGTTTACCATTACGAACTATATTTCTAAACCATTTAAGAGTAAAGAATGACACAATAAATGAAAATATAAATCCTAAAAAGTATGGAAGAAATTCTATATCACTATTAATTAGATCTTTAATACCAAGTATAGTAGTACCAACACTAATAGGTATATAAAGCATAAAAGAGTAGTCAAATGCTTCTTCTTTAGAAAGCCCTGAAGAAAGCCCAGCTATAAGAGTACTACCACTTCTACTAATACCTGGAAGTAAAGCAATAGTTTGAACTAAACCTATATATAAAGCATCTCCTAATGTTACAGTTCCTCTTCTGTTATTCTTATTTCTAACTAAGTATAAGAAAATACTAGTTATAATAAATGATATACCAATTATAGTAAAACTCATACCAAGAATATTTTCTATGTAATCTTTAAGTAAAACTCCTAAAATACCTACAGGAATACAACCAACTAATACATATAATGAATATCTATAATCACTTTCATATCTAACATTTTTATTTTTTAAGTACATTATAAAGCCTTTTAAAAGACTTAATATCTTCTTATGATAAATTATAACTACCGCAAGTAAACTACCAGCATTCACTATTATTTCAAAGCTTAAATCACTACCTATATCAGTATTTAATAAATATTTAAGAATAAAAATATGTCCACTAGAAGACACAGGCAAAGGTTCAGTAAATCCCTGTATAATACCTAAAATAATATATTTAATTAGTTTCATAATAAATAATATTTTAATAATTCTGAAATATACTTTAATATGATAAAAAAAATATTATTATGTTTAGTTGGTATATTTTTAACATCATATAGTTTAATGTTTATAATAGTATATCTAAATTTATTAAATATGGGTTATAGTTTTATAGAATATTTAAAATATATATTTACTCATATAGAATGTTTACTAATATTTTTGGGAATACTACTAATATATATATCATTAAGAAAGGATAAAAAATATGAATTATATTTATAATATAAAAGTAAATTTAAAAGATGAATTAATTAATTTCTATGAATGGAATAAAACTGATAAAATAGTAGTACTAAACAAAGTAAAAATATTTGTACTAGATTTTTATGATTATGATAACATACTTAGAATGAACATAAAAGTAAGAAAAGAATTCTTAGATAGATTAAAACTAGATAATTATATATGTTTATTTACTAATACTATTGACATAGTATGTGTTAAATTTAATAATGATGGAACTATATCTAAAGTAAGTAAACTTGATATATATGAAGAAAGAGAAATATTGGATGAACTAAATTATAAATCTAAAACTAGATTATTATATTCAAAAGTTAATAAAACCAATAATTATAAATTAATAACAAGAAAAGAAGAACAAATAATAACAAAACTACTAAATTATTTAAATGATTCTAAAAATAATACTGAACTTATTGATTATTTATATTATGAATGGTTTCATGATAATAAATCTAATGATAAGTATAATGACTTAATAACAGAAATAAATAGTGAATACACAGAAAAACACAATAAATTATTTAAGATCATAGAACTAATAAATTCATAGTATATTTTTAATATAATTGTTAAAAATATTACTAGGAGGATCATATGAAAAAGATATTTAAAGCTTTTATTATAGTATTTATGTTAACAGCATGTTCTATGTCTAATACACCAAAATCTAAAGTAGAAATATATTTAAATCAATTTAATAGTTTATCAGAAAATGTTAAAAAGGATTTAGAAACATCAGTCGCAAGTGAAAACTTATCAGACAGTAATAAAGATATTTATAGAAAAGTTCTAGAAAGACAATATGAAAATATTAAATATACTATTAAAGATGAACAAATAAATGGTGATAATGCTACTGTAACAGTTCAAATAACTGTATATGACTTTTATAAATCAAATAAGAATGCAGAAAAGTATTATGATGAACATACTGATGAATTTATGACAAGCAATGGAACAACAATAGATATAGAAAAATATGCTAAATATAGATTAGATGAAATGTTAAAGATGAATGAAACAGTTGATTACGAAATTAAATTCTATTTAAATAAGGAAGATGGAGAATGGGTTATACAAAATCCAGATAGAACTACTTTAGAAAAAATACATGGACTTTATGATTATGAAAATGAATAAAAAGGTAAAACTTTTTATTTTTTTTGAAATGGTGTTGACAAATAATTATGTTATTAATATAATGTTAATAACAAGAGACAAAAGCTCTCTTTTAAAATAATAATTGTTATTAATAAATTGTTAATAACATAAGGAGGAATATGAAAAAAAGAGAAGAATTAACCAAACTATTAGTTGTGGTTGATATGGTTAATGGATTTATTAAAGAAGGAAAAATGAGTGATAAAGATATTAATCATATCACACCGAGGATCAAATCGTTAGTAGAATCATTCTTAAGTGAAGAAGAAGGAGTTGCATTTATTAAAGATACACATGAACCTAATTCAATAGAATTTAAAAAGTATCCGCAACACTGTTTAAAGGGAACAACTGAATCAGAATTAATAAGTGAATTATCTAGTTATGAACATCAAGCACTAAGTTATGAAAAAAATTCAACAAGTACTATATTTGCTAAAAATTTTATGAGAGATATAGAAAGAATGGAATCATTAAAAGAAGTAATAATCACTGGATGCTGTACAGATATATGCGTAATGAATTTAGCTATACCACTAGTAAACTACTTTGATGAAAAAAATAAAGATGTAAAAATATGGATACCACAAAATGCAGTAGAAACTTTTAATAGCGAAATACATAATAGAGATGAATATAATTGTATGGCATTAAAACTTATGAAAAACCAAGGAATAGGAGTTGAAAATATATAATGGAAAAATTAATTGATTTTTATGAACTTACAATGGAACACACAGATATAAAGAATAAGAAAGATAATGAAGTATGCTACTTCGATGTATTCTTCAGAAAGAACTTAGATAACGGAGGATACAATGTAATATGTGGACTTCACGAAATAATAGATTATATTAAAAATATTAAATTCACCGATGAAGATATAGAGTATTTAAGAAGCTTAAACAAATTTGATGAAGAAACTCTAAATTATCTAAGAAACTTTAAGTTTACTGGAGACATATATGCAGTACCAGATGGAACAGTAATGTTCAAAGGAGAACCATGTATAACAGTCAGAGCCAATGCTTTAGAAGCACAAATAATTGAAACAGATCTTTTAAATAAATTTAATCATGGAAGTTTAATAGCAACAAAAGCAAGAAGAATAACAAATGCTGCTAAAGATAAAGGGGTAATGGAATTTGGAGCAAGAAGAGCACAAGGAAGTGATGCTGCAATAGTCGGAGCAAAAGATGCTTATATAAGTGGATGCATTGGAACTTCATGTTATGAAACCGGAAAAAAATATGGAGTACCACTGCTAGGTACAATGGCACATTCACATATAATGAAATATGATAATGAGTACGAAGCTTTTCTAGCTTATGCAAAATGCTTTCCAAATGATTCAGTATTCTTAGTAGATACAATAGATACACTTAGAAGTGGAGTAACAAATGCTATAAAAGTTGCAAAAGATTATTTAATACCAAATGGATACACATTAAAAGGTATAAGACTTGATAGTGGAGACTTATCATATCTATCTAAGCAAGCAAGAAAAATGTTAGATGATGCAGGACTTACTGACACTAAAATTTGTGTTTCAAACTCTCTAGATGAATACACAATAACATCACTCCTTAGTGAAGAAGCTCCAATTGATTCATTCGGTGTAGGGGAAAACTTAATAACTTCCAAGTCAACACCAGTATTTGGAGGAGTATATAAACTTTCAGCAATCGAAAAAGAAGGTAAAATAGAACCAAAGATAAAAATAAGTGATAATGTTGGCAAAATAACAAACCCAGGATTTAAGAAAGTAATAAGATTTTATGATAAAGATACCGGATATGCAGTAGGCGATGTAATTACTCTTAAAGATGAAAAAATAAGTAATGATACTTACACAATAATTGATGAAAATAGTGAATTTAAAAGACACAAGATTAATAATTATATAGCTCGTGAACTACAAGTACCAATATTTATTAATGGAGAACTTGTATACGAAGAACCAACTTTAGAAGAAACTAGAAATTATGCAAAAGAAGAAATGAAAACTATATATCCAGAATCACAAAGACTTTATAATCCTCATATTCATCATGTGGGTTTATCAAAAAGCTTATTAGCTTTAAAAAGAAAAATGATTATGGATAGTAGAAACTTAACTCAAGATGAAGAATTAAAAAAAGTATTAAAGTAGGAGGAATAATATGAAATTTAATGCTAAAAAAGAAACAGAAAAAATAATAGAATTTATAAGAGATTACTATAAAAAATATAATTTGAAAGGAATAGTACTTGGTATTAGCGGTGGAAAAGATTCAGGTGTAGTAGCTGCATTGTTTTCAAAAGCACTAGGTAGTGAAAATGTAGTAGGCATAACTCTTCCATGTCACTCTAAAAATATTGACGCTACTGATGCAAAACTAGTAAGTGATAAATATGGCTTTGAACTAATAAACATAGATCTAACAAAAACATTTGACACATTCAAAACTGAAATATCTGCATTAGGAAACTTTAGTGATAATGAACTTTTAAATAGTGACATAAATATCAAACCAAGACTTAGAATGAGTGCTTGTTATTATATCGCAGCATTATATTCTGAACTAAAACATGGTACGTACTTAGTAGCTGGAACATCTAATAAATGTGAACTTTATGTAGGGTATTTTACTAAAGGTGGAGATTCAACTTATGATATTGGAGTATTAAATAATTATACAGTTGACGAAGTTATTGAAATTGGAAAATATCTTGAAGTACCAGAACAAGTACTATTCAAAAGTCCAAGTGATGGTTTAAGTGGTAAAACTGATGAAGACAAATTAGGTGTTAAATACAAAGATATCGCATCAGTTATAAATGAAAAAAAGGTATCAAAAGAAACTAAAAGTAAAGTTGACAAACTACATACAAACAATTTACATAAATTTAACATACCAATATATGAAAGGAGTTAATATGAAAAATGACATCAAACTAGATTTAACAAGTGAAGAACTAAAAGGAATACTTGAAGAATATTATTCCAAAGTACTAAATAAAAATGTATCATTAAAGATTCACGCAGAAAAAAGAGTAGAAGAATACTGCTGCGATAGTATAAGTGTAAATATGACATTCATTGTAAAAGAAAGAATAGGTAGTAAAGACGTAGACATAACTTATACAATTGAACAAAAAGATATTGAAGAAGTTATGAATGAACTATTGAAAGAAAAAGGATATGCTATTGGCAGAATAGACTATAAAGTTATTAAACAAAATGGCTCATATTTACTTACAAACGCAACAATAAACTTAATTGAAAAAAGAAAAAATTTATATTTAGCTAAACAATATTATGAAGGAGATAAATAATATGAGAGAAGAAATAACACTAAAAATTTCAAAAAATGATTTAGTAAAACTATTAGAAAAACATTATGAAGCTAAATTAGGTAAAAAAATTAAAATATCTATAACTACAACAGAAGAGTGCTTTGGTCTCTATGAAATCGAAGAATTAGTCACAAGAATAAAATTTGAAACAAAAGAGACCATGATGGATGAAGTACTTGGCAAAATTGAACACACTATTATTCATAGTATAGATGAATCAGATATAAAAGAAGTATTAAGTGAACATTTAAGAGAAAAAGGCTACACAGTAAGTAGTGTCAGTTATGAGCAATATAGAGATTATGATAGAAGACTTTATGGTTTCAGAGGAATCGAAGCAAAACTAGAAAGAAAAGGTTTAGAAAGAAAACTTACTATATGAAAATAGCTGTTTATGTAGGTAGTTTCAATCCAGTTCACAAAGGACATATAAAGGTAGTTAGAAAAATACTAAAAGAATATGTTGATAAAGTTATAATAGTGCCAACAATGAATTACTGGAATAAAAATAATTTAATAAGTATTAAGGACAGAATTAATATGTTAAAACTATATGAAACAAAAGATATTGTGATCGATACTAAAAATAATAATTTTGAATTTACTTATCAAATACTAAGAAATATTCAAAATGAATATAAAAATGATAAGATTTATTTAGTAATCGGAGATGATTTACTAAAAGATTTTGACAAATGGAAAAATGTTTCAGAAATATTGAAATATAACATAATAGTTATTAAAAGATATGATATAGATGAATCTATTTATAAAAAGTGTGAACCATATAATTTTATAGTCACTAATAGAATATCAAGTGAAGAAATATCTTCTACAATAGTAAGAAATATGATTAATAATAAAAATGAAGAAGTACTTAAGTATATTGATTTAAAAGTTTATGATTATATTAAAGGAAATAATTTATATGTAGTTAATAATGTGTTATAATCAATTTATATAAAAGAGGTATTATGAAAGAGAAAGAAGTAGTAAAAAAATTAATAGATAAAAAAGAAACAATCGCATCAATGGAAAGTTGCACTGGAGGATATTTTGCTAGTACAATTACATGTGTCGATGGTTCAAGTGAAGTATTAAAATTTTCAGCAGTAACTTATTCAAATGAATATAAGATTAAAATGGGAGTAGATCCTAAAATTATTGAAAAGTACTCTGTTTATAGTATTGAAACAGCCCATGAGATGAGTAAAAATATAAGTGAGTATGCAGGTAGTACTTATGGAGTAGGAATAACTGGAAAGATAAATAGAGTAGATGAAAATAATCTAAGTGGTAATGATAATGAAGTATTTGTAAGTATCTTTAATAGTAAGAATCAAACATATACTGATATGAAAATAACAGTTCCAAATAAACCACGTAAAGAAGTAAAAGAATTAATAGTAAGTGATATACTTGATAAGTTAATAGAAATATTATAAGGAGGCCATATGGAATACAAAACTGAAGAAGAATTTTTAAAAAATTATGATGCCAATAGGTATGAACGTCCATCCGTAACAAGTGATGTTTTACTATTAAGTGTATCAAATGGAGTACAAAATAACTACAGAAAATTAAAAGATAAATTTTATAGTGTCTTACTTGTCAAAAGAAAAGAGTACCCATTTAAAGATAAATGGTGTCTCCCTGGAGGATTTGTAAAAAACACTGAAACTACTGAAGAAGCAGCAAGAAGAGTATTAGCAGATGAAACAAATTTACACAACATATTTATGGAACAACTATATACATTTGATAGCATTGATAGAGATCCTAGAATGAGAGTATTAAGTGTTTCATACATAGCTCTAGTAGATAAAAATAAACTAAATGATTCTTTATATGAAAATGCATCTTGGTTTAATATTAGTTATATTGAAGATGAAAAAAGCTTTAATGTAACACTTGATAACGGAAACGAAACACTAAACTTCATAGTAAGCAAAACTCTTAAAGAAAGTACAACTGATAGATACAAATTTCATATAGTTAAGAATGACTCATTAGCATTCGATCATCCACTAGTAATATTAAGCGGAATTGAAAGATTAAAAAATAAAATTATGTACACAGATATAGTATTTAATATGATGAGTGAATACTTCACGTTAGGTGAACTTCAACAAGTATATGAGGTAATACTTAACAAGAAATTACTTGATCCAGCATTTAGAAGAATAATTGCTAATAAAGTTGAAAAAACTGACAAGATTAAAACAGGTGAAGGTCATAGACCAAGTGTACTATTTAAATACAAAGGTAAATAATATGAGAAAAATTAATAAAGTAAAAATATTTGCTAATGAAAATGAAATGTCATACAAAATAAAACAAAAACTCATAGAAGAATTAGAAAAATATAATTTTGAAATAGTAAATGAAAACTATGACTTAGCTATTGCTATAGGCGGTGACGGTTCATTTTTAAGAATGGTTAATAATACTAACTTTAATAGTGACATCTACTATGTTGGAATAAATACCGGCACATTAGGATTCTTACAAGAAATCAAACCTGATAATTTAGAATATTTTGTAGCATCTTTAAATGATAATGATTTTAAAGTTGATAATATTGGTACACTTGAAACGAAAATAACCACTGATGACACAGTATCAAGACACTTCTCATTAAATGAAATAGTTATTAGACAAATGGAATTAAATGCACTAACCATGGAAATTTACATAGATGGATATTTTCTAGAAACATTCGCAGGAGATGGAATTCTAGTTTCAACATCTGTTGGTAGCAGTGCATACAACACAAGCTTTAATGGTGCTCTTATTTACAATACACTTCATACATTACAAATAACACCAATAGCTCCATTAAATACAAAAGTATATAGAAATTTACTTACTCCAATAGTTCTTCCAGAAAAGAAACACATCTTAATTAAACCAATTAAAAAAGACTTAATTATTACATTTGATGGAACAAACAAAAGATATGAAAATGTAAAGAAAATAGAATGTTTTGTAAAGAATAAAAAAATAAAATTCTTAAGAATGAAAGAATATAATTTTATAAATATAGTAAATGAAAAATTTCTAAAAGATTAATATTTCGTAATTAAATTCATAAGATATAATATGAAAAAAATATTACTAGTATTAATCTTTTTATTATGCATAAATGTTAAAGCATCAGTGGTAGTAATGGATGCAGACTCCGGCAGAATTCTTTATAGCAAGAATAAAAGTGAAAGAAAACTAATCGCATCAACCACAAAGATAATGACAACCATAGTAGCTCTTGAAAATGCAAAATTATCTAACAAATTAAAAGTAGGAAAAGAAATACAAACTGTAAATGGTTCAATGATATATGTTAAGGAAGGGGAAACCTTTACACTAAATGATTTATTACATGGCCTTATGCTTCAAAGTGGAAATGATGCTGCTATGATAATTGCATCTAAAACTATGCCTTATGGCAACTTTATAGCCCAAATGAATTTAAAAGCCCATAAACTAGGCATGTACAATACAACATTTGAAAACCCACATGGACTTAACGATGACACTAAAAACTATTCAACAGCCGAAGATATGTCAAAATTAATGAGATACGCTATCAAAAATAAAGATTTTTTAAATATAACAAGTACTAAAAAGTATAAAGTTGATAACTATATTTGGTATAACAAAAACAAATTATTAAGTGACTATAAATACTTAATAAGTGGAAAAATAGGTTACACAAAGGCCAGTGGTCAAGTATTCGTATCAGCTGCTAAAAAAGATAACAAGACACTTATAATAGCTTCAATTGATGAAGGAGATAAATTCAATTTACATAAAAACTTATACGAAAAATATTTTAAAGAATATGAAAGATATAAAGTACTAGACAAAAAAACATTTTCTTTCAAAGTAAAAAATAAAAATCATGATCATTACTTTATCAAAAATGACTTTAATATGCTACTTGCAAAAAATGAAATCAAAAAATTAAGAGTTAATGTAAGCTTAAATAAGAATAATGATTATGTAGACATATATTTGGATAATAATTTAATTCATAGCGAGAAACTTTATAAACTTAAATATCAAAGTAGAATGAAGAAGATAAAAGAATTATTGTTATTTTGGAAATAATAATGTATAATCTCTAAGAGAGGTGGCAAGTATGGAAAGATTGCAAAAATATTTAAGTTCTTGTGGTATTGCATCAAGAAGAAAAAGTGAAGAATTAATTTTAGCAGGAAAAGTAAAAGTAAACGGTATTATTGTTCGAGAACTTGGAACAAAAGTATCTGATAAAGATGAGGTAGAAGTAGAAAATATGGAAGTTTATAGAAAACAAAAAGAATATTATTTACTTTATAAGCCAGAAAAAACTATATGCTCTGTAAGTGATGATAAGGGTAGAGTAACAGTGGTAGATTTAATTGAAACAAATGAAAAAATCTTTCCAGTTGGAAGACTTGACTATGATACAACAGGATTATTACTACTTACAAATGATGGTGAACTTACTAATAAATTAACACACCCAAAAGGAAGCATTGAAAAAACATACTTAGCTAAAGTGAGCGGACTTGTAACAGGAAAAGAAATACATGAACTAGAAAATGGAATCGAACTTGATGGGGTTAAAACTAAAAAAGCAAGAGCAAAACTTAAAAAAATGGACAAAAAAAATAATAAGTCATATGTTGAACTTACTATAACTGAAGGAAGAAATCATCAAGTTAAAAACATGTTCGCGGCATTAGGCCACAAAGTTTTAAAATTAAAAAGAACAAATTATGCATTTTTTGATTTAGAAGGTCTAAAAATTGGTGAATATAGAAGCCTTACAACAAAAGAAGTAAAACAATTATATAATTACGCAAATATAAAATAAAAGAAGCTTTTGAGTTATTTAAGCTTCTTTTTCTTCTTCAATAACAATTGCCCCAACTGGACAACTTTCAACAATATTTAAAAGTTCTTTCTTATCTTCAGGCTTTACTTCTACATCTTTAGCTTGGCTAAGTCCTTCATCATTAAATTCAAAATATTCTTCTTTTTGACTAACACATAAACCACAACCAATACATGTGTCATTAACTTTTATCTTTTCCATTTCATTTCCTCCATATAAATTATACAATAATTATATATTAAAAAAATAAAAAAATCTATAATAGTGTAAAATAAGTTTTATTGAATTTACTGAGTATTTATGATATTATTATACTGGTGAAAGATATGAGTTCAAGAATGGAAAGATATGAAAATTCAGGGTTAGGTAATTTAAGTAGAACGAAAAGAAACCAAGATATTTACAATTCTACTGATATGAGCGAACTATCTAGAATAAAAACTAACACAAACGTTAGTGTTATTTCTGATGCACCAAAAGAAATCGATATAGAAAAAATAAAAAAATATTTAAACGCTTTAAACGAAGAAGAAGAACAAAAAAGAAAAAAAATATCTCTAGATATTCCAGAACCAGAAGAAAAGATAGTTGAAAGGCAAGAACAAAAAAACTATGATATTAATTCAGTTTTAGAACAAGCTAGGGAAAAGAAAGAAACAAATTACGAAGAAGAAAGACATAGAAAGTTAAATAATACTGGATACGATATACTTAAAAATATAAAAATTAAAGAAGAACAAGAAGAAAAAGATAAACTTATGGATACTGATGAGTTTACATCTCCAATAGATGAACTAAATACACAAGAAAAAACAATTGTAAACTTAATCCAAGATATTCAAAATGGAAAATCTGTAAATAATGGAACTAAAGAAAATGTTAAAGAAGATAGTACAACTGATTTGTTTAAAGAATTAATGGGTGATAATGAAAATACAATTGTTATGCCACCAATAAATGAAAATGAATCTGATGAAAATAATTTAAAAGACGCACTATTAGATATGACCAGAGAATTAGATGCAATAAAAGAACCCGCAAACGATCTTACACAGGATTTGATATTAGAAAAAGAAAAAATTAAGCAACAATATCAATTAAAACCTAATAGTAATGAAAATACTTCTAATGAGAATAAAGAAGAAATCGATCCTGATGCACCAAAGATTAGTAGTATAGACAAATCATTCTATACAAATTCAATCTCATTTAATAAGACAGATTTTGAAGGATTTGAAGATTTAGAAAAAAGTGAAAAGAAAAGTGGAATTCTAGCAAAAATAGGAATAGTTTTAATAATTATAATTCTATTAGCAACAGCATTTTCAATACTAAATTCTGTGCTTGAATGGAATATAATCTGATTAAGGAGCATTAATAGCTTCTTTTTTTATATAATTTAATATGATTAATCAAAAAATGAGACTTAGAAAATCTATTAGTATCAAAGCAGAAGATAAAATAATTATAGTACTAGTAATAGTATTAATTTTGACATATATATTAGTAAAACTATTTACAGAAAAAAGTAGAAATATATTGTTAGAATACGCTAAAAATAAATCCGTAGAAATATCCACAATTGTAATTAATGAGTCAATAAAACAGGCCATTTTAGAAGAACAAACAAGCGATATACTAAAAATAGATAAAAATAATAGTGATGAAATATTAGGAATAAATTTTGATAATATCAAGACAAATAAGATATTATATGATATGAATAATAGTATGATAAATAATATTAAAGAAATAGAATTAGGCAGCATTTCAAGTGCGAATAACAAATTAAAAAATGATTTTTTTGATACTAAAAATATGATATTTCAAATACCATTTAACGTTATAAATGAAAAGCCAATATTAATAGGAATTGGACCCAAAATACCATTTAAACTTGAAATATTAAGTAGTGTTACAAATAATATAGTAACAAATGTAAAAGAATATGGAATAAATAATTCATTAATAGAATTATTTTTAGAAATAGAAATAAATGTACAAATAATATTACCATTTACTTCAGAAAGAACAACAATCAATAAAAAAATACCAATAAGTACTAAAATAATTCAAGGTAAAATACCCGAATATTATGGTGGAATGATAAGTGCTAGAACATAAAAATATCTATATATTGAAGAATAATAAACTTTACTCAATAAAATTAAAATGCTATAATAAAACATACAAGGTGAACAAGTATGGAAATAGATGTAGAAGGAACTATATATACATTAAAGGAAAATTATAGAGAGGCATTTGACAAAGATATGTTTTTAGCGAGATATACCGATTATTTTGAAAATTATGATTATATTGTAGGGGATATTGCATATTCAAAA
Organism: uncultured Bacilli bacterium; assembly: GCA_934088535.1. The sequence continues at coordinate 16,504 of CAKOJC010000021.1, forward strand.
TTACGATTAAAAGGCTTTAATAAAAAAAATAATAAAGGTCTAAACAAAATAAATGATTTTGAAAATATAAAAAAATATATTGCTGAAAACTGTGCATATGATTGCAAGTATTTTATATTGGAAAAAACAAGTGAAAAAAAAGGTAAATAATATCAAACCAATTGATATTATTTTTATTATATGATAAAATTATACAAGAATAGAGAGGAAAATGGTATGAGTAGAATTTCAATAAAAAATATGGACGGAACAATGGAAGAAGTTGACTTGGTTAACGCTTTCAAAATTAATGAAATAAATAAAAGATTTGTTATATTATCAAAAGGTGAATCTGCTGGTGAAGGAATGAGTAAAATTTATATATCAGAGTTCGTAGAGAATGAACCAGGCGTATATAGCCTAGTGGGTATAAAAGATGATCAAATATGGCAAAGAGTAAAAGAAGCAATGAAACAAATAGTGGAAAGTTAGGTGAATAAAATGACAAGTGAAATCGAAAACATAGAAAAAGGAATAGTTGTATCAACAATAGAATTTGATGCAAATAAAAGAATAATTGGTATAGGTACGCCTACAATTACTCCAAATCCAACTACTGGAATTGCACCATTATCAAAACAAACTGCATTTGTACCAGAAGTTAAAGAAAACCTAGCGCAAGTTGCCGAAAAAGTACTAGGCACTAATCCAAATCAAGCTGCACCAATTCAAGAACCAATTGCAACTCAGGCTGCTCCAGTAATTCCAACACCAACAGTTAGCGATTCAATATCAAATCAAGCTGTTAATGTTGAAATACCAACTGATTTAGGAAATTTATCAACAATCAAAGAAGTGACTGAACCAATTAAAAATTCAATAAATGAAATGGCAAAACCAATTTCTCAAGTTCCAGTAGAACCAAAAATAGAAACTCCTGAGATTGTAGTTCCAGTAACAGAACCAATTGCAACACCACAAGATGTTTTAGCTACAGAGCCAACTGGAATAAATGAACAGTTATTTGCTACAGAACCAGTTCAACCAACACAAGTTGTACCAATTCAAGAACCAACCGAAACTGTAACACCAGTTACTCCAACTACAATACCTGTAGAGCCAATAAATAGTTTGGCAAGTACAACAGTTGAACAATCAGTACCAGCACCATTATCTTTTGAGCCAAGACAAGAAATTAAACCAGAAGAGCCAAAAATGAAAGAACCAATTACTGAGACTAATATACCATTAGAAACACAAATTGTTCAGCAACCAATGCCAGAACAACAAGTAACAAATGCTAAACCTGCGGTACTAGCAATGACTGAAATTGAAAAACAAGAAATGGCTAAGAAATTAGCAAATATAGTATCAAGTGTTATATCAAGTAAAATATCTGAAATAGCATATATTGCCTCTTATGAAGAGTTCCTAGGATTGCTAAATGAAATGTCAAAAAATAATAACCTTGAAAATGAAAATAATGAGACAATTGGATCAAATATAGACAATGCACAAGCACTAGTTAATCCAATGCTTATTCAAGAACAAGAACCAGTAGTGAAGTTGGCGGCGTAGATTAATAAATTATCAAAGAAAATTTAAAAGATATGGAAGGTAAAAATATACCTTCCTTTTTTACAGTTGACTTAAATATAAACAAAAAAGAATATAAAAAAATGATAATCATAAAATTAATATAAAGGTGATCTATATCAAAAATGAAATCGAACAAAATTATAATATAAAAATTAATAAAATATATTCAAATAGAAAAGAAAAATATTTTTTTATAGGCGATAAAAAAATATACATAAAAAAAATAGAAAAAGAAAAAAAGATAGATAATCTTATGCAAATCGCAAATGATTTATATAATCAAAAGAAGCACTCAGAGACATTTTTAATAAATAAACATGGAAACTATACAATAGAATATAAAAATAAAAAAATAGCTCTTTTAATATGCCATGGTGCCGAAAATATTGAATTGAGTTTAAATGATATATTATCTGGAATAGTTGAAGTCAAAGGTATAGATATAGAAGAGTATGATATACGGTCTGAATGGAAAAAGAGAATAGATAACTTCGAGTTAAAAATAATGGAGTATAATAAAGAATTCTCAATAATAATGAAATATATAAATTATTATATAGGTATGGCAGAAAATGCAATTCAATTATTAGAAAAAACAGAAAAAAATGAATCTAATACTGTTTATTTAGGACATTCAATTTTGGAAAATGAATATTCATATAGAAATTACGTGGATCCACTCACATATGTAAAAACATTAAAAATGTATGACATAGCTAATTACTTCAAATATAAATTTTACATTAATGGTATAGACTACAATGAACTTGAAGAACTTAAATATATAATTAAAGATGAACAAGATAAAAGAACGTTTTTAGCAATAATAATGTATCCATCAGAAGTATTTGACAGATTTGAAAAAATTATATCACTTCAAATTGATGAGAAAACAATATATTCTTATATAAATAAAATCGAAAAAATGGAGGAATTTATTTCATATATACAAGAAGACGTAATTAAGTCAGAGTATATTAAGTGGTTGAAAGAAAAATAAAAAATATGATATACTTAAGTTGTGGTGAAAAAAATGAGCAATATAAAAGTAGGAAAAATAGTAGAGGGACAAATTACAGGAATAACAAAATATGGAGTTTTTGTTAGTCTAGAAGATAATTACACAGGAATGATCCATATATCAGAGGTTTCAAATAAGTATATAGAAGATTTAAATGAAAAATTTAAAATTGGTGATTTAATAAAAGTTAAGGTTCTATCAATTGATGAGAATAAGTTACAAGTTAAATTGTCTATAAAAAAAATTAGTAAACAATTAAGAAGAAAAGGAATAGAGGAAAAGGGCGTTGGATTTGAACCGTTAAGACAAAATTTAAGCATTTGGATAGATGAAAAAATCAAAGAATTTGAAAAAAAATAAAATATATTTAAAAAAATCTTGTATTTTGTATTGACATCAAAACTAATAAATGTTATATTTAATAGCGTCAACAGGAAAAATATTATGGGCGATTAGCTCAGTTGGTTAGAGCATCTGCCT
>CAKOJC010000022.1 GCA_934088535.1 uncultured Bacilli bacterium
GATTTACATTTAGTAGGCAAAGAAATAGTAAGATTTCATACTATTATATGGCCTTGTATGTGTATGAGTTTAGGTATAGATTTACCAAAACAAGTATTTGGACATGGTTGGTTAATTATAGATGGTGGTAAGATATCTAAATCACTTGGAAACTATAAAGATCCAAGAGAATATATTAATACTTATGGTGTAGATGCTGTTAGATATTTTGCTTTAAGAGAAGTACCTTTTGGAAATGATGGAAACTTTAGTGAAGAAGCACTTATTACTAGAACTAATGCAGATCTAGTAAATACACTTGGTAATTTAGTAAATAGAACTATTGCGATGAGTAAAAAATATTTTGAGTCAAAAGTAGAAAATCCAGGTGTAAGTGAAGAAGTTGATGAATCACTTATTAGTTATGCTAAAGAATTACCATCATTAGTTGATGAAAAAATGAATTCATTAAAAGTTAATGAAGCTCTTGAAGATATATTTGAGTTATTAAAGAAAAGTAATAAATATATAGATGATACTACTCCATGGATACTTGCTAAAGATGAAACTAAAGCTGATAGACTTAGAACAGTACTATATAACTTACTTGAATGTATTAGAATGTCTGCTATATTATTAAGACCATATATACCAGGAACTAGTGATAAAATATTTGAAATGTTAAATACTAAAAATACTGAATTTGACACTTTAGAATTTGGTAATTTAGAAACTGATATTACTCTTAATGAGGCAGAAATATTATTTAATAGAATAGAAACTAAATAGATTGTTTACATACAATCTATTTTTTTATGTGTAAAATATTTGTTAATTTACATAGTAATATCAATATGATAAAATTTATATGGTGATAATATGGAAAGTAAAAGTGATTGTACTACTCTAAATATGGATACTAATTTTTTAAAGTTGATTGCTATTATATCTATGTTTATAGATCATGCAGGTTATACACTTTTTTCTAATAATTTAATAATGAGATCTATAGGTAGAATTGCTTTTCCATTATTTACGTTTTGTATAATGATAGGATATTTTAATACAAAAGATTTAAAAAAATATATAAAAAGACTTATGTTGATAGGCATTATAAGTCAACCAATATATATGTTACTTTTTGATACATATGCACCAAATATAATGTTTACATTAATAGCTGAATTGTTACTATATTATTCACTTGATAATAAGAAGTGGTGGTATATACCATTTTTAGTTGTAACTCCGATTTTATTAAAATTTGATTACTCTATAATATATTTATTTGTAGTACCAATATTTTATTATTTTAGAAATGATAAAGGTTTATTATCGGTTTCATATATATTTTTTTATTTAAGCTATTTGTTAGATTTTTTTATAACAAAAAAGACATTTTCTTGTGTTACATCATGTTCTATATTTGCTTTATTTTTTATACTTTTTAATACAAAAACTAATTTAAAAATAAATAAATATTTCTTTTATATATTTTATCCTTTACATTTATTGATACTTTTAATCATAAAATATATTATTATGTAATAAACACTACTTGACAATGCATAGTAGTAATGGTATTATTTTTTTGAGGTGGATGAATGGATACACAATTTAAGAAAGGTGTTCTAGAGTTGTTGGTACTTTTATTTGCATCTAAAAAAGATAGATATGGCTATGAACTTGTAGAAGAAATTAGTAAAGTAGTAAATGTTAATGAAGGAACTATATATCCAATATTAAAGAGATTAACAAATGAAAACTATTTTGAAACATATCTAAAAGAATCAACTGGAGGTCCTAGTAGAAAATATTATAAGTTAACAATTCTAGGTGAAAAAAGAAAAAATGATTTATTAGAAGAATGGAAAAAGTTTGAAAAAAGTGTTAATACTTTTATAAAGGAGAGTGAGTCTAAATGACAAAAGATGAATTTATTAACAAATTAAAAGATAAACTTAATATATTAAATGAAGATGAAGTTGAAGATATAATAAGTGAATATAGTGAACATATAGATGAAAAAATAAAATCAGGTGTTAACGAAACTGATGCAACTAGTGAATTTGGTGATATTGATGAATTAGTTGCTGGTATACTTGATGCATATAAAATAAATAAAAATTATAATAAAGGACAAAGTAATTTTGTTAATGATATAGTGAATACTACTAAAGAAGTATTTGATAAAACTATTAAGATATTCTCTAATGGTAATTTTAAAGACATTATACAGTTACTTATATATATTTTAATAGCCTTGTTAATTTGTGCGATTGTAAAAATACCATTTTATTTATTACAAGATGGATTTGAAAATATAATTTCACCTATACCTTATAAATTCTATACAATAATTAGCACTATTGTTGGTGTTGTGATTAATCTAGTATATGTAGTAGTTGCCTATATAGTATTTATTAAAATAATGAATGAAAAAATATTAGGTAGTTTTAATGTATCAGTAAGTGAATCTAAAGTTAAGAGTAAAAATAAAAATACTAAAAAAGATAAAGATGAAGTAAAAGAATTAAGAAAAGAAAATAAAAAAGAAAGACTATATAAAGAAGATAATTCTTTTATGACTTTTGTTGGTAAGTTAATACTATTTGGATTTAAAATTGTTGCGTTCTTCATACTAATTGGTATGGCTTGCGGTTTAGTAACTTCATCTGTATTATTTGCAATGTCAATTGAATTTTCAATTAAGTATTACTTATTTTTAGGAATTATTATTGCTTCACTTGGATTACTAGTTGGATTTATATGGATTTGTGAATTATTGTATAGATTTATATTCAGTTTAAAATTTAATACTTTAAGACTTCTTATAACTTTTATTGCTTCAATTGTGTTATTTGGAGTAGGTATTGGCGTATTCATGATAGAAGTAACAGATTTAGATTTTAGTGATGCTGAAATAGAATATGTTCTTAGAAAAGATTATCAAATAAATGTAACAAATGTTAAAGAAATTAGATGTGATAGTTGTGGAAGTGTAGATAAAAAGATTAATGAAGATTTAGAAGATAATGTTATTAATGTTAAAGTATATGGTTCTGATTATTCAAACCCATATTATACTACTAATCAGTATAATGAAACATCTATAATATCATTCCATTATATGAATTCAACAAATAAATTTATTAATACAATACTTAATGATATTAAAAAAGGTAAATTCTATAATTATGATAGTTTAATTAATTTAAGAATAGAAATAGAAGGAAATAAAAAAACAATTAATAAATTAGATATAACAGAGTGTAGTTGGTGTGATTAGGAAATAAAAAGTATTTCCTTTTCTTTTGTATTATTTTATAATAATGGTTATGAGAAATGTGAAGAAATATATTTTAATAATTATTTTATTTTTAGTATTAATGGTAGGAGTTTTAGTATTCTTTATTTTTAGATATGATAAATTACATTTGTTAAATAAATCTAGAGATTTATTAACTTATTTATATACTTTAGATAGTGGAGAATATAAGTTTAAAAGTGGAGCTATTTATAATAAAAATACTATTTTAAACACTACGTATTATTTTGATGGAAGTGGTTTAATAAAAATAGATAAGTATAAGAATGTTAGCTTTATAATTGAATCTAATGATTATTGTGTTAGTAAAACTGCATTAGGTAATATAAAAGTAGATAAAAATAAATGTGGAGAATTTGTTAATATAGAAGTAAGTGTTGTAAAAAATAATAATATAGTATCTTTTAATGTTAATAAAAATAATTTAGATTATATGATATCTAATAATGATGATTTTAATGGTTCATGGAAACATGTTGATTATAAAGATAATATTATAATAAAATCTTTTGATGAAGATAAACATTATATTTGGTTTAAAGATAGTGAAGGTAATGTAAGTGATGTTTATAGCTATAATGTAGAATGTTTTTTTAGTAATAAAGGAGAATATGTTACTGATAAATATTATTGTGATGGGTCAATAGTAAGTATAGATGATATAAACTATATAGTACTTAATGATAATGATAAAGAAATTACTCTTATGAAACAAAATCCTTTAGATATAAAACTTAATCATTGTACTGATAGTATAAGTGAATTTTGTTATTATACAAATGATGGTGTGAACAAATATAAATGGAGTAATTCTTATATAAATTATTACTTGAATAATGAATATATTAAAACATTAAATAAAGAAATTACTGATAAGTTAAAAGAAGAAGCAATATGTGATGATTTTTTAGATGTGGGTTGCTTAAATGATGAAGGATGTGGTGGATACACTAAAGATGAAATTATTAAAAATAATTATACTTGTAATAATTATAGTAAAAGTAAGGTTAGAATTATGTCATATGATGAGTATGTAAAAATATACGATAGTGTTAAGAAAAGGTCAGTATTAAATGGCAATTATTGGTTAATGAGTTTAGGAGAAAAAGATAAAGGATCTTCTGTCCAATATAACTATGATGTTTATATTCGTGAAGGGTTTACTACTAAACTAGATGTTAAACCTGTTAGTACAATGTTAAAACATTGAAGTATTTAAATCTTTATGTTAAAATTGTTGTGATAATAGGAGATAAACTATGGAGGATGATTTTACTTTAAACGATGAATTTAATAATAATCAAATAGAAGATGATGAATCTAGCGATAAAGATAAAAAGAAAAAAAGATTGTTACTTCTATTGCTTTTATTATTATTTTTTATTTTATTTGTGATAGGTGGAACAGGTCTTTATATTAAATATAGTGGAGATGGTAATTTAAATATAGATATTGATGGTGATGGTATTGCTGAAATAAATATTGATAAAGGTACTGGAAAATGTATGGTTAATTGTAGTATTGATAATAAAAAACCAAATACTAATATAGATTATAAAAAGAATCAAGAACCAATTTTTAATATAGATGAAGATGGAGATGGACTACCAGATAAAAATCTTGTTAATCAGGATACAGACGGTGATGGAAAGTGTGATTTAAACTGTGATACTGATGATGATGGTTGGCCAGATAAAAATATAGATTTAGATGGAGATGGTATATGCGATTTAAATTGTGATACTAATAATAATGACAAATGTGATTTAAACTGCGATACTAATAATGATGGTAAATGTGATTTGAATTGTGATTTTGATAACGATGGTAAATGTGACTTAAATTGCGATACGAATGATGATGGAAAATGTGATGAAAATTGTGACACTGATGGAGATGGAAAGTGTGATGAAAAGTGTACAACAATAGATATAGATGATAAAGAAGAATATACGTTAACATTTACTGATTCAGATACATTTAATAGAAAAAATATATATCCAGGATGGACTGGTTCAAAAACATTTAAGATTAAAAATAATACTTCTAATAAACAAGTTATAAGTTTAAAATGGACAAATGTTACGAATACATTTACTGCTGAAAATAATTTATATTATACTGTTAAAAGAGGTAATTCAATAATAGTTAAAACATCAAGAACACCATATGGAGATAGTGTAATTTCTTCTTCAATAAGTATACCTGCTAATACAACATATACATTTACATTTGATTTTGAATTTAAAAATACAAGCATTAATCAAGATATAGATAAGGGTAAAACTTTTGATGCTATAATTAAAGTAACTATAAAATAATAATTTTATAAAAGAACTAGTAATAATATTTGCTAGTTTTTTTAATTTTTGTAAAAAATAACCATAAAAAATTTTTAATAGTGTAATTTAAAAAAAGTCATTCAAATTAGAATGACTTATCATTAATTTTTAAATTTTATGTAAATAATTGTAATGACTAGTGTTACGAAACTGATTACAGAACCTATTATTAAACCTCTTGGTACAAATTTAAATTCTATAGTATGGTTTCCTTCTTCTAAATCTAAACATATAAATGCATCATTGCAAGCATTATAATTTACTTTTTTATTATCTACGTATACATTCCATCCTTTATTATATGGTATTGTTGTATATAGAATTGTTTTATCTTTTGTTACGTTTACTGTTCCTTTTATATTATCATCTTTTTTGTATTCAGTTATTTCTAGTTGATTCTTTTTAAGCTCTTTAATAAAATTTTGGTATTCTTCAACATAGATAATATATGCTTCTATATATTCTTTTTTGTAAGATTCTTTGTTACTTTTAAATATAAATTTATATTTATCTCCTTTTTTTAATATAGTTGGTAGTTTGTTTCTGCCTAAGTCAACATATTTTTCACCATTTATATATAGTTCTACATCTATATAAAAATCTCTGTTTCGATTTAATAGTAAAAATCCATCTTTTGATGCTGTTCCTTCAAGTGTGATGTAATTATCTTTTTTATCTTCTACTTCTATATAATCAATATTGTCTTTGATTATAGGCTTACTATTATGATAAATTATTTTTTCATTTAATGGTTCATATATTTTATAATTTTTATTTATCATTAGATTAATTATTTCTTCTAAATTATCGTTTGTATTATTTTTTGTTCTATAATTATTAATATTTTTATTTACCATAAATCCAAGTGATAGCGCATCGTTGTTTTTATATAATATTAGATTATCATTTTCTTTAATAAATTTTTCATAGTAATTTTCATTTTCTAAACCGTTTATGTATTTAACTCCTAATAATGATGTAATATATGGATTATTTCCATCAAATATTAATGTTGTATGATTAAAAACTTCAATTCCCAATTGATCTTTAAGAAAGTGTAATAGTTTAGAATTTTTAATTGAATTAAATGAACTTACTTCGTTGTATCCATAAAATGAACCTTCATTATATATTGATGTTCGATCCATGTGTATTCTATAGAAATTATTTTCTTTTGAATCTTCTTTGTTTATTTTATTTACTAGTGACTGATGTTCTTTAATGTTATCTTGTAATGTTTTGTATGGAAAGAAACATTCTAAATTATCAAATGTTATCATTGTATTAAATATTAATTCTATAAATAACATTGAAAAGAGAAGTCTTCCAGTGTTTTTCTTTTCAAGTAAAAACATGTATTGAAGTAGCAATAATATTCCAAAAACATAAGCACTTATTTTTACTCTGTTTTCTACATTTGTTATTTTACTCATTGGGTATAGTGTAATTGCTATAAATAATATTGTTATTATTATTTTTGACCAATTACTTTGTTTTATTTTATCTAAATTTGTATATGCTTTACATGCTGTGATGATTAGAAAAAATGATATAACAAATGAATATCTATTTGGATACCATATTGGTTGTTGAAACATTTGCCATGAATAATCTATTAAATTAAAACTTAAACTTATTATAAAAAATAGTATTAATATCAGAGTTGTTATTTTTTCTTTTTTAGAAATATTTTTTATGAAGAAGTATTTTATTGCAAGTACTGCAACTAACATTGATACATATATATTTACGCTTCCATATCTAATATCATTTTCAATAAATGTTCCTGGCATTAGTTTGTAGAAGAAGTTTAGATAGTTTTGATTGAATGCAAAATAATTTGTTTGTGTTTTAGAATAGAAATGTTCTAATTTTCCATTTAACAATTCTAGAATTATTGGAATTAATATAATTGCACACATTATTCCAGAGAGTAAACTACTTATAATAAAGTCTTTTATAATTTTTTTATCTTTTTTCTTTAAATTTATATAACTATAAATGAAATACAATAGTGAAAATATACATTCCATATAACCTATATAAAAATTAGAGAGTATTGATATAGTTAACATTACAATATATTGCTTATTCTTTCTTTCATATATTAACTTATCTAGTCCCATTATAAGTAATGGTAAAAATACAATGTTATCAAAATACATATAATTATGATAATATGCTACACTATATCCCATTAGGGCGTAGCAACAGCTAAATACTATATAGAAAATATTCTTTTGATTTTTAAATTTATATTTTAAGTATTTACACATTGTGAGTGACGATAAACTAATTCTTAAAAATATTATAAATAAATAGTAATTAAATGTTGTTTCTTGATTAAAAAATATACATAATAAATTTGTTGGATTAAATAAATAATAGATAGCGGTTGCATAAAAATTATAACCTAATGAAGCACCAAATGAATAAAAAAGACTGTTGTTACCAAGTAAAGCATTTTTGAAATTCATAGTGAAACTTGCATATTGATATAAACCGTCATATTTTGCGATTGAATAATCTCCGAGTGGATATATATTAGTAAATTTGCATGCGATTAATATTATTATAATAGGTATAATTATTGATAATATTTCTGGAATATATATTTTTAACTTCTTCATTATAATCACCATAGAAAAATTATATCATATAATGAAAGTTTTTAAAAAACTATTGAAAGATTTTATTAAAAATGCTAATATTATTATAGCAAAGGGAGGATGAGTTATGGATAATAATAAAGGGCAAACAATATTCTTATCCGTTATAGGAATTGCAACATTATTAGTTGCTATTATAGGTGCAACATTTGCATGGTTTAGTATTACTATTCAAGGTAATGACCAAGCATCAAGTATTATTGTTACTACTGCAACAGTAGGTAATGTAGTTTTTACTGATGGTAATGAAATTAGTATGACTAATATTAGACCTGAAACTAGTCCACAAAGTGTTAAAACATTCACTATTGTTAATACTACATCAGGTGCTACTGAAAAGATTGGTTATGTTATCTATTTAGATGTAACAGCTAATACATTAAGTGCTGCTGCTGATGGATATTTTGTTCATTCATTAAGTGGTACTGCTAATAATAATGGTACTGTTGCTGATACTATAACTGAACAAGTTGTTCCTGGAGTTGGTAAGAATAAATTAGGTACAGGTACATTAAATGGTACTGAAACTCATACTTATACTTATTCAATTCAATTTAAGGAATCAAATGCTGATCAAAATGCAGCTCAAGGTAAAACATTTGCTGGTAAATTAGTTGTTGAAAATGCTACAAATAATACTACTAGTTCAGGTGAATAGTTGATTAATTGTTATAATTAAGTAGTAGAAATACTACTTTTTTATTTTGTAAAATAAGTTTATTTAATATAATATAAACTTGTATAATTATAGTAATTTTGCTATTATATATATAGTATGGTGACTGAGATATGGAAAAGGAAAAAGTTAAATCTAGAAAATTTAATATAATCATTTATTTATTAGTTTTAGTTGCTTTATTTACTATGTTAATTGGTACATCATATGCGTATTATATTAAAAAAATTAAAAATGGTGATCAAACTAAAGTCATTATAAAAAGTACGAATATGTTACTCAGGTTTTATGATGGTAATCAAATAAATGCTGTGGAAATTATGCCTGGATGGGAGGATACATATAGATTTTCAGTAGAAAATTATAGTCCTGATACTATTGGTAAATATAAAATTAAATTTGAAATAATAAATCCATTAATTGATAAAATGGAAAATAATTTTGTTTATGAATTAAATGGTACATCAACTAAAAATAGTAATGATAGGGTTGTAATAAAAAAAGAAACAATTATACCATATACTACTACTGATATTGGCGTTGGTACTATAGATGTTGGTTCATTACATGAATATGAACTTAAACTTAAATTAAAAGAGAATAATCAGAATCAAACTTATTTAGCTGGTAGGACTTTTATTGCTAAAATAGTTGTTGAGTATGTATATGAATAATGGAGTTTTGTTATGGAAGAAGATAAAAGTATAAAAATTAAAAAAAGATTTAAGATGATTTATAAGATTATTAGTTATACTATAATATGTATTCTTATGTTTATAGCTGCGTTTTTAATCTTTTATGTTATTAGTGGCAAAATAGCTCAAAAACAAGGTAAAAAACCACTATTTGGTTTATATACAATTATAAGTCCTAGTATGACAGGTACGTTAAATGTATATGATGTAGCTTTTACAATGAGGGTAAATACTGATTCATTAAAAGAAAATGATATAATTACTTTTTATTCAACTAATTCATTCTTTGGAGGTACACCTATAACTCATAGAATCAAAGAAATAGTTGATGTACCTGGTACTGGTAAAATGTTTGTAGTTCAAGGAGATGCAAATCCAAAACCAGATGATGAGAAAGTATTACCTAGTAATGTAGTTGGTAAAGTATTATTTAAAATACCTCAACTTGGCAGAGTACAATTTTTCTTAGCTTCTAAAGGTGGATGGATTATAGCTATAATGATTCCAGCACTTGTTATTATATCTTATGATATATATAAAATATTTAGATTAGTACTTTTAAAAAGTAAATTATTAAGTATTGAAAATGAACATGGTAACATTTAGGAGGTATATTTATGTTATTAGATATTTGTGAAAATTCATCTGTTCTTAATGTAGTGTATATTGTTAAGATTATTACTTTATTAATATGCATAGTTGTTCCAATTATATTAATGCTTTCTTTAATGATTAAGATAGTTAAAGAATTAGTTAATACTAAAGATGATGTTATAGAAAATATATTAAAGACAAGTTCTAGAAAAATGATAGCAACAGTTGCATTATTTTTGGTTCCAACTTTTGTGAATGTTATAACTAGTATTACACCTGGTAATGATGGATATTTAAGTTGTTATGAAAGTGCAACACCTGAATATATTGCTAGTAAAGCTGAAGAAGAAAAAATGATGTTAGAATTAAATAATGAAAAATATAAAGAATACAATAAAAAATTAGCTGAAGAAGCTAGAAGAAGAGAAGAACAAAGAAGACAAGAAGAAAATTCTGGTGGTGGATCTGGTAGCGGAAGTGGAAGTGGATCTGGTAGTGGTAGTGGATCTGGCAGTGGAAGCGGAAGCGGTTCTGGCGGAGATATAGGTGATGCTGGAAATGAATCTGTAGGTAGTTATAAAACTTGGAAACAATGTGATAGTAGATGGGGTAATAATCCAATGGGTGCTAGTAAAACTATATGTAATGCTGGTTGTACTTCTACTTCTGTGGCTATGGCACTTGCTAAAAGCAATGTAAAAACTAATTTAAGTACTACATTATCTCCTGCATCATTTGTTGCATGGATGAATAATAATGGTGGTTATGTTGGAGAAGATGGTGGACCTGGTAATTTACTTGCATGGTATACGGTACAAAGTTTGGCACCAAGTTTTAAATATCAAGGACAACCTGCTTTAACTGGAACAAATGAAGATAAAACTAAACAATTAAAAGCAGCGTTAGATAGAGGAGAATATATCATAGCATCTGTTAATAATGGTGGACACTGGGTATTTGTTGATTATATTAAAGATGGAAAAGTATATATATTAGATCCAGCAAGTCCTGGACATACAGAATTATTTCAATATGGAGGAGTTAATGAATATTCAAGTTACAAAGTTTCTTAATTTAAAAAAAATATTATTATTATTATTAATTATTGTTTTATGTTCTGGCTGTTCTAGTGAATTATATTATAAATTTGATGATGATAAAGTAAATTCAAAAATAATTATAGAATATAATTCAGAGGAATTTAAAAACTATATGAAAAATATTGAAAATGGATCAAAATCAGATGATAATATGACAAATAGTGAAATAAAAAATAAATCCGAAAAATTATTTGAATCATATAAAATAAATAGTTTTAAAGATAATGATTTTTATCAATATAATGGGAATTTAACACAAGATAATGATAAATTTACTTATGTATATAGTTTTGATTATAAATATAATGAGTTTATGAGTAGTAATATATTTAATAATTGCTTTTCTGCTCCTGTAATTAGAGAAGATGAAAATGCATATTATTATGCTTTGTATGGTGATTATACTTGTAGATATTCTGATGGAATGAAATTTGTAGTAGATGCTCCTGATAAACTTTTAACTAGTAATTCAGATGATGTGAAAAATGGTAAAGCTACATGGACTATAAATCAACTTAAAAATGATATATATTTTTCTATAAGTAAAACTAAAGTATCTAATAATAATATATTTAATAAAATTTATATAATTGGTGGTGTTATACTTGGAATTATCTTTATTATTACATTATTCTTATATAAAAAGATTAAAGAATTATAGTACACAATAATGTGTACTTTTCTTTTTATATGTATTGACAGGGATACCCCCTATACCCTATAATGCGTATGGTGATATAAATGAATAAATGTGTTAATTGTGTTAGAACTAAACATAGAACAGAAAATGAAAAGAAAGATTTAAAAAGAAGATTAAAAATTCTTTCAGGACAAATTAATGGAATAGAACAAATGATAGATGATGATAGATATTGTGATGACGTATTACTTCAAATTGCTTCAGCTACGAATGCTCTTAAAAGTTTGGGAACTGAAATACTTAAAAATCATATGAAAACTTGTATGATTGATGAAATAAACAAAGGTAATAATGATGTAGTAGAAGATATAATAGGCTTAATGGGTAAATTAAAGTGAAAAAGATTTATATTAAAATAGAAGGAATGCATTGTATTAATTGTGAGAATACTATTAAATATGCATTAATGTCTGATAAAGATATTAAAAGAGTTAGTTTTGATGGTTTTATAGCAGTGGTTACATGTGAAAATAGACTAAGAGAAGAAAAACTTATAAAAGTTATTAATGATCTAGGATATTATACAAGATGTGAATATATAAGTGATAATATAGAAAATTTAAAAGATAATATAAAGTTAAAAGAGTTTGTTATTATTTTATTATCAATAATAATTATATGTTTTCTTTTATATAAAATATTTGGTTATAATGTGTTTAATATGATACCTACGATTGATAGTAGTATTACGTATGGTATGTTATTTGTAACTGGACTTTTAACAAGTATACATTGCGTAAGTATGTGCGGGTCAATTAATTTAGTTGCATCTATTAATAATGAAAATAAAAGAGAATTTAAAAGACCAATACTATATAATTTAGGAAGAATTATTTCATATACAGTTGTAGGTGGTTTAGTAGGATTTCTTGGTAAAGTGATAAGTATTAATAATGTAGTAAGTGGTTTTATAATTATTATTGCTTCTATGATTATGTTGTTGATGTCTCTTACGATGTTAAATATAATAAAAGTAAGATTTAAATTTTTTAAGTATAAAGTTAGTAATAGAAATCCATTTATAATTGGATTATTTAATGGACTTATGCCTTGTGGGCCATTACAAGCTATGTAGGTATATGCTTTAACAACAGGTAGTATTTTTAAAGGTACGATATCTATGCTCTTATTTGGACTGGGTACAGTTCCATTGATGTTATTCACAGGTGTTATATTCTCATCTATGAAAGGGAAAACTAAAATATTAATTAATAAGATAGCTAGTGTTCTTATATTAGTATTATCAATAATTATGTTGAATAGAGGACTTCTTTCATTAAATATAGATTTATTTAAGAATAATAATTATGGTGACTATGTTAAAACTACTATTAAAAATGGTTATCAGGAAATAGAATTTAATTTAAATTATGATAACTATGAAGATATAATAGTGCAGAAAGGTGTTCCGGTTAAGATAATAATAAATGTATCTGAAGATAAGTTAACTGGTTGTAATAATGAAATAATTATAAGTAAGTATAATATTAAAAAGAAATTAGAAGTGGGAGTTAACGTGATAGAATTTACTCCTAAAGATGAAGAAACATTTAGTTATACTTGTTGGATGAATATGATTAAAAATAATATTAAAGTAATTGATTATATAAGTTATTTTGAAGGTGATAAAAATGAATAAAATTGATCTTAGCATTGGAGGAATGAGTTGTAGTGCTTGTTCTTCAGGACTTGAAAAATATTTGAATAAACAAAAAGGTATAATAGATGCTTCTGTTAATTTGGTTCTTGCGATGGCTACTATAAAATATGAAGATATAAGTATAGAAGATATTGAAAGGTATATTAAAGAAGCTGGATTTGAAAGTTTAGGACCTTATGATTTATTTAAAGAAAAGAAAAATAAGAATGTTAAAAAGAATTTAATGATATTTAGTGTATTAGTTATAATTTTGTTATATGTGTCTATGGCTCATATGGTTGGACTTCCATGTATAAGTTTTTTAAATATGGAAAAGTATCCTCTTAATTATGCTTTGAGTTTGTTAGTACTTACGATTCCATTTATGATATATGGAATAGACATATTTAAGAGTGGTTATAAGAATTTAATACATAAGACACCTAATATGGATACTTTGGTTTCTATTGGGGTAATATCTAGTTTTATTTATAGTTTAATAAGTACTATTATGATAATAATTGGTAAAGAGATGTATGTTCATAATTTATATTTTGAGAGTGCTGGAGTAGTTGTATATTTTATTAAACTTGGAAGATATATTGATTCTAAAAGTAAAGAAAAGACTAAAGAAGCTATTAAATCTTTAGTACAAATAACTCCGATGAGGGCTTTATTAAAGACCAAAGATGGTGAAAAAGAAGTAACTATTGATGAAGTAAAAGTTGGAGATATATTAATTTGTAAACCTGGTATGAAGTTTGCAGTTGATGGAATTATAGTTGATGGTAGTACACATGCTGATGAATCATTTATTACAGGAGAGAGTAAACCAAATAAAAAGAATATAAATGATAAGGTAGTAGCTGGAAGTTTAAATATAGATGGATCAGTTTTATATGAAGCTAAAGCTATAGGGAAGAATTCTACAATATCTGAGATAGTAAGATTAGTAGTAGATGCTAGTAATACGAAAGCGCCTATTGCTAGATTTGCTGATAAAGTAAGCGGTTACTTTGTACCAAGCATTATTTTAATAGCAGTTTTAACATTTATTGGTTATTTACTTTTAGGAAATGGTATTAATGATGGTTTAGTTCACTTTGTTAATGTTCTTGTAGTAAGTTGTCCTTGTGCTTTAGGTCTTGCGACTCCTCTTGCGATAGTTGTTAGTGAGGGAGTATGTGCTAAAAATGGAATACTTGTTAAGAATAGTGAAACTTTAGAAAATTCTTATAAAGTTGATGCTATATGCTTTGATAAAACTGGTACTCTTACATATGGAAACTTAAAAGTTAATAAAGTTAATAATTATAGTAGTTATAAAGAAAGTGAACTTAAAGTAATTATTTCATCTTTAGAAAGTAAATCTAGTCATCCAATAGCTGGTGCATTTAAAAGTGATAAATTAAAGTTTAAAGAAGTAAAGAACTATAAGAATATTGATGGTGTGGGTTTAGAAGGTACGATTGAAAATAATAAATATTATATTGGTAACTCTAGATTATTTGAAATCTTAAATATTAAAAATGAATATTTAAGTGATGAAGAAAAGTTAACTCTTGAAGGAAATAGTATTTTATATGTTATAGAAAATAAAAATGTTATAGCTTTGGTAGGAGTAAAAGATATAATACGAGATGATGCTAAAGATATAATAAGTGAATTAAGTAAAGATAAAGAAGTTATAATGCTTACAGGTGATAATAAAGTAACTGCTGGTGTTATAGCAAAAGAACTAAATATAAATAATGTTATTTCTAATGTACTTCCAAGTGAAAAAGTAAAAGAAATAAAAAAATTAATGAAAGATAAAACTGTTATGATGATAGGTGATGGTATTAATGATGCTCCCAGTCTTGCTACTAGTAATATAGGCGTTTCTATTGGAAGTGGTACTGATATAGCTAATGATTCATCTGACGTTATACTTATGAATGATAATTTAGTTAATATAGTTAACTTGATAAATATAAGTAAAAAGACAATGAAAATTATAAAAGAAAATTTATTTTGGGCATTCTTTTATAATATATGTATGATACCTATAGCTATTGGATTATTTAATAATTTTGGTATCAATATGAATCCAATGATAGCAGGTTTATCTATGACATTAAGTAGTGTTACAGTAATTTTAAATACATTAAGATTAAAGAAAATAAAAGTAAGGAAGTGTTAATATGTTTGGACATAAAAATAAAGTTGTTATTAAAGTAGATGGTATGCACTGTGAACATTGTGCTAAAAAAGTAAGTGATGCAATAGTAAAAGTAGATGGTAATTATAAAGTTAAAGTTAATTTGAAGAGTGGTGAAGTAACAATTACTAGTAAAAATGCTATTGACATTGACAATGTAAAAGAAAATGTAAATGAAACTGGATTTACATTTGTAAGTGTAAAGGAATAATATGAAGAAGATACTTAGTGGTTTAGCAATATTTAGTATATTTATTTTATATGGTTGTGATAAAGAAAAGATAGAAGAAGAAAAGAATAATATAATAAATGTAAACCCAGTTGATGGCAAAATTGAAATAGATACTACTAATATTACTAGTGATGTTACATTTGTTAATTATGATAGTAATGGTGTTATTATTCAGTTTATAGTAGTACGTGGAACTGATGTTGTTGCATTTGGATTTGATAATATCCAATGGGATGCTGTTAAACTAACTGATGTATGTGATGTTGGAATACAACGTGATCTTAATGTTGGTGATGAATATGAGGCATAGAGTTTCAGGCAATCCAGATATAAACACTGTTGCTACTGTTGATCATGTATTAGAAAAAACAATAGAACGTAATTTAAGAAATCGTGATGATAAAGATGGAAATTGGAATGAAACAGTAATTTCGAGAATAGATGCAAAAACTGGGAAAAGAATTATGCCAAGTTATGTACTTTGTGTTGATAATATTTATGATTCGTCAATTAAAGCAGCTAAGTATTTTAAAGTGCCTATTTATTTAATAAATTCAAAATGTTATAAAAGTTTTAGAGAAACAAAACGTGAATATTATCAGGAATTGGAAAAAAATGGTCCTACAAGATAATTTTATTTTATAAAAATAACTTATAAAGATGATCTTTATAAGTTATTTATTTTTACTTATCTCTTCAATAACTTTATACATAACTATTGAAATTATAGTTAATAAGAATATACCTGTCATTACTAAATCTAAATTAAATACTTGTGATCCATATAATATTAAATAACCAATACCTGCTTTAGATGTTAAGAACTCTCCCATGATAACACCGCCATAAGAGGTATGGGGAGAAAATCAAAAGCAGTTCATATACTAATATTGTATTTCAATAGGAGGAAAATTGATTATGGCAGAAATATGTTGCTCATATTGTAATGGTAGAAATATATTAAAAATAGTCTACTGTTATAGAGGTGTTAATAAAAGAAGACAAAATGATTATGATTATAGTGATTATTTAAAAGAAGGTACTATTTTAATGAAACGAACTAATTTTGAAAAATATGACTTTGATGGCGAAAAAATCAAATATTGTAAATTACCAAATAAATATTGTAATGATTGTAAAAAAGAATTTAATTCAATGAGAAATATGGCAGTTGGTGATATAAAGAAAATTAATATAGTTTTAGGAAATAAGGAATATAGAAAAAGTTTGTTTTTCAATTTTATGATAATTAAATACCAACATTACAATACAAAAAAGATTATATAACAGTTAAAGATATAAAAATTGATGATAACGATATATATAATGTTTTAAATGCTATTAAGAAAAATAAAACTAACCTATGGAGTGGTCACTATGGTATATGGGATGATTATGATAATGATTATTGACTTTTGAAAGTAGAATATTATAATGGATTAACTGATGTTAAAAGTGGAAATGGAGCATAATTAACAAGAGCTTGATAGCATTGGTCTATAAATAATGATGCACGATCGTGTCTTGATTCCTTTTCATCAGGAATAATTAAATAAACAGCAGTTTTCTTTTTACCAATATCTTCAAGTTCAAAATCAGTTCTGCTAGTTAGGTTAGCAATACCTGTATAGCTAAACATTTTGATAACAGTAGCAAGAACTGAAAACAAAGTAGCACGAGTTTCACCTTTGGCAAAACTACCTGTAGCATACGAGTTTTTAGCAAGATTACCAAATGGTTTTTGTTGAAAGTATAAATCTAATGAATTAAATCTATCAATCATTTTAGCTCCATGTTCAACAAGCATTGTATAAATAGAATATAGATGAACTTGTTCTTCACATGGTGCATCTACTATTATTGCATAACATAAAGCAGTTAAAACTGTTGTTGCTGATTTTTCCCAATACATATCTTTACTAGATAAGTTTTTTGTTAATGACTTGGCGAAGTTTTCAATTAAGTCAACAGCCAAATCTATGTTACCACTTTTATAATACTTATATGGAAGATGAAGTGGATTCCAGCCATCACTAGCAAAAGCATCTCTTAAATTGATAATTTTAATAGTGTAGCCCTGTTTTTTTAGAAAAGTAGCAGTATTAGAATAAATTTCTCCTTTAGTATCATTTATAACCATTGACTCCCCAGCAAAGCCCAGATTAAAAACCATAGGTAAAATATTACAAATTGTTTTACCACTACAAGTAGAGCCAATAATTAAAGTATGATCAAAAGAATCAGAATAATAATATCTACCATCCATAAATGTTACAGGAATACCACCACTAGAAAGTTTACTTCCAATATTCCAAACTTTAAACTCTTTTTTGATTTCTTTTTTAGTAGCCCACCTAGAACTACCATATTCATAAGAACCATCTTCCTTTGGCATCTTCTTTAATTTTTGTAATTTAAGTTTTAATTCCTTATCATATTTTAATATAAATAAAATTATTATTGTTGATAAAAGAATTGTTCCAAATAAAAGACTTATATCCTTTAACTCAATAAAAGAGTGAAACACATTTAAGTTCCACTCCAACTTAATATTATTTTTAATTATGTGAGTTAAATTATAACAAATATTAGTAGATATTATAAAATCAAAAATATAAATTATAATATAGTTAATTATTTTTTTAACAAACAACACCTCCATAAAAAAAGTCTTGCTTTATTTAGCAAAACTTTTAAAACTAATTAATCTTTTGAAATAACTATTTTTTTAACATTAGATAATTTAGCT
>CAKOJC010000023.1 GCA_934088535.1 uncultured Bacilli bacterium
TTCCATAGTGGAGCTTACAGCTTTAATGATAGAAAGAAAAGAGCTAACGACTTCAGAAAATTATGGATTACAAGAATCAATGCAGCTTGTAGAGCAAACGATATAGTATATTCTAAATTCATTAATGGACTTAAGAAAGCTAACATTGAAATCAATAGAAAAATGTTAAGTGAACTTGCTATATTCGCTCCGGAAGAATTCACTAAATTAGTTAAACTTTCTAAAGAAGCTTTAGAAGGAAAAGCACCAAAAAAAGAAGCTAAAGAAGTAGAAGCAAAAGTTGAAAAAACTGTAGAAGCTAAAACTGATTATTCTAAATTAACTGTAGCTGAATTAAAAGCTGCTTGTGCTGAAAAAGGAATCGAAGTTACTGCTTCAATGAAAAAAGCAGATTTAGTAGAAGCTTTAAATAAGTAATTTAAAATAGTATCCATAATGGATACTTTTTAATTGTAATTAATGAATATATGCTTTATAATATAGGTGAAAAAAGAGGAATTAAAATGATAAAAAGGATAGATCCATTTTTATATAATGCGCCATCAATAGATATACATGGATATGATAGATATGGTGGAATAGCAATAGTAAAAAATTTCATAGATAATGAGTCAAGAATAGGAACTAAAAAATTAATAGTGGTTCATGGTAAAGGTGAGGGAATACTAAGACAAGCAACTCATGAATATCTAAAAACTGACAGAAGAGTATTAGAATATAAACTAAACATATTTAATGATGGAGAAACTATAATAATTCTTAAATAGGAGGAAATATGCAACAATACTTTGGAAAAGAAAAAAAAGACAATACAATATTCTTAAATAACGAAGACTTAAATCATATAAAAAATGTTATGAGAATGAAAGAAAATGACGAAGTAATAGTTGCATATGAAAATAAAAGTTATATTTGCTCTTTGAATAAAGATTTACTATCAGCAAATATTAAAGAAATATTTAAAGAAAACACAAACGAAACAAGGATAAAATTATACATGCCACTTCTTTCAGAGGAGAAAATGAGCTTTATATTACAGCATGGAACTGAATTAGGTATCACCGACTACGTTGTAGTAATGTATAGTCATTGTAAATATAAACTTAAGCCAAAAGATTTTGATAAAAAATTACAAAGATGGGCTAAAATACTTAAAGAAGCAACTGAACAATGTTATAGATTAACTAAACCAACTATAGAAAAGGTCATAGAAGTTAAAGATATTGAAGCAAGTGAAAATGTAAACATAATGTGTTCACTTGACAAACAAAACGTAAACAGTATAGTAAAGGTATTAACACTTGATAATTGTGATGATACAATTAGTATAGTATTTGGACCGGAAGGTGGTCTATCAAATAGTGAAGAGGAATCACTTACTAAAAAAGGATTCATAAAAACTTCACTAGGAAGTGATGTACTACGAACAGAAACAGTACCACTTATGATAGCATCTATCCTAAAATACTTGAAGGAATGTGGTAATAATGAAAAACTTTGATAACTTTTTAGAAACTTTTATGACAGGAGATTTTTTTCTAATATTTTTAGTACTTATGTTGATTATTTTAATAACATTGGTTTTAGCTTTAATAAAAACTAGAAGCGAATACTTAGAAATGGTTAGAAGAGAACAAGAAAAAATAGACTTAGAAAGTAAATTTAAAAAGCCAACAGAAGAAGTAAAACCATTAGAAACTAAACCTGTAGAAGAGCCAAAGAAGGTTGAAACTGAAGAACCAGATATTTTAGATGAATTAAATAGTTTAATGGCAACTTCAAAAGAGGATGTTATGGATGAAAATAAACCGTTAGTTAAGCAAATAGATTTGCCAAATGTAAAAACATACGATGATGTTATTGAAGAATATGAAAATGGTGAAGAAGAAAATGCAGTTATTTCAACTGAAGAATTAGAAAAAGTAACAAGACAAAGAATGGAAAATCTTGGTATGAATGACAATCAAGCTGCAATACAAAAATATGAAGAAGAACAAGAAAAGAAAGCGATAATTAGTTATGAACAACTACTTAAAAATGCTTCAAATATAACATTAACATATAAAGAAGAAACAAATAAAAAGGGTGCACCAAAAGTGAACAAAATAGAAGTACAAGAAAAGGAAGTAACTCAAGCAGTAAGTT
Organism: uncultured Bacilli bacterium; assembly: GCA_934088535.1. The sequence continues at coordinate 2,146 of CAKOJC010000023.1, forward strand.
ATGTAGCAGAAGAAGAATACTTAAAAATACTTAAAGAGTTCAGGTTATCATTAGAATGAAAACATTTTTAATAAAAACATTAGGTTGCAAAGTTAATTCTTACGAAAGTGAATTCGTAAGAAATTTGCTTTTAAACGAAGGATATAATGAAGTAGAAGAAAATGCAGATATTTGTTTGGTTAATACATGTACTGTAACAAATACAGCAGATAATAAAAGTAAACAAGTAATTAATAATATAAGAAAAAACAATCCAAATGCTTTAGTAGTAGCATTCGGATGTTTTTGTGAGTTTAGAAAAGATAATATAGATAATTTAATAGATGCAGAAATAATACTTGGAACAAAGAATAAAACAAAAGTATTAAAATGTATAAAAGATTATGAAAAAAATAAAGAAAGAATAATATTATTTGATGATTCTAAAGAAGATGTATTTGAAGACATGGAAATAAAAAAATATGAACATCATCATAGAGCATTTATTAAGATAGAAGATGGATGTAATAATTTTTGCAACTATTGTATAATTCCATATGTAAGAGGAAGAGTAAGAAGCAAAGATTTCAATAAATGTATTATAGAAGTTAATGATCTAGCACTTTCAGGTCACAAAGAAATAGTTTTATCTGGTATTCATACAGGTCAATATTCATCTAATAATAAAAGACTAGCTGATTTAATAAATGAAATTAGTAAAGTAGAACAAATAAAAAGAATAAGACTTTCATCAGTAGAAATAGTAGAACTTGACGATAAAATGATGAATATAATTAAGAATAATAAGAAGTTTGTATCACACTTACACATACCACTTCAAGCTGGATGCGATAAAACTTTAAAAGCAATGAATAGAAGATACAACCTAGACTATTTTACTGATAAAGTAAATACTATTAGAAGTTTTAGACCAGATATATCACTTACAACAGATGTAATTGTAGGTTTTCCAGGAGAGACTGAAGAAGACTTTAATGAAACATACAATTATTGTAAGAGAATTGGATTTGCTAAAATACATGTATTCCCATATTCGGATAGAAATGGAACAGTAGCATCAAGAATGCCAAATCATGTACCAAGAAATATAGTAAAAGAAAGAGCTAGAAAACTAATAGAACTTTCCGACTTATTAGAAAAAGAATACTTTAAAAAGTTTATAAACAAAGAAGAAGAAGTATTAGTCGAAGAATTTAAAAATGGTTTTTATCATGGATTTACTGAAAACTATATACCAGTAAAACTTAAAGATACAAAGCCAAATGAAATAATAAAAGTAAAATTAACTAAAGAAAATATAAATTATAATTTAGAAGATTAAGCGTTAACTTAATCTTTTTTAGTTGTATTAAGATATAAAATATTGTATTCTATTATTAGAATAGAGGTTGAAGTAAATGAAGAAAATAGACTTAAAATGTCCAAGTTGTGGTGGAATAATGAAAGTTTCAGAAGATAAGTCTGAAGTAACGTGCCCATTTTGTAAGTATAAATTTTTAATAGAAAAAGAAAAAACAATAGAAGAATTAAAAGCACAAGAAGAGGCATTAAGTTATGCACGTGAAAAAGGAGCAAGGCAAGCCAAAGATGAAGCATTAAAAAAAGAAAGAAAAAATAACAGAAAAGTTTTCTTTTTAACACTAACAGGAATAATAGTATTTAGTTCACTTGCAGCTGCAATCAATTATTATGGAAAAGAATATATGTCAGACCCATTTAGATGTATAAATGTAAAATTTCTTGGTGAAAGTGGAAGAGGCGAAGTAAAGATTGAAAGTAATGGCAGATGTGAAGAATCAAAAGATATAGATTATAACACAACAGTTGCTACAAACTTAAAAGAAGGCGATGAAATATATGTAGACGCTTCAAGTTCAAAATATCGTTTCGGAACAGATAGAAAAAAATACACAGTAACTGGACTTTCAAACTATGTAACAGAGATAAGCGAACTTACCGATGAAATAAAAGAAAAAATACACAAACTTTCATATAATAAATTAAAAGAAGAAATAGATAAAGACTATAGATATGGTGGAAAAATGGTAAGTTTAACACAATATAAACTTTATCTACATACTGATAATGAAACAAAGAATGCAATATATGATATATACAAACTAAAAAGTAAAACACCAACTGGAAAAACATATGAACTTTTAGTAATGGTTAAATTAGAGAATGTTATAATTCTAAAAAATAGTTCTGACTTATTCTCATATACAACTATAAGTCAAAAAGGACCATTCACTGATTTAGGTAGTGATATGCTAAATTCTAGTATGTCAATGAGTAAGAATTATATAGGTCAAACTTTAGGATTTAAGAATATAGACGATTTAAGAAATTATATTAATAACCAATCAGGAAAAATGTTTATAAAAGAATAAGAGACAATATTGTCTCTTTTATTATATTATTAAAAAAATTATACTCAGAATAATAAGAAAAACTACTCAATAGAGTAGATCATTTTCTTATTGGTTCAAAAGTAAAATATTAAAGTTTTCATACCCTGAAGTAATAAAAAAACTACTCAATAGAGCAGCTTAATTTCTTATTGGTAGCGACGGGGGGATTCGAACCCTCGACCCTCTGGGTATGAACCAGATGCTCTAGCCAACTGAGCTACATCGCCATAACAAATAAATTAACAAGTGAATTCATTATATCAAATATAATTCCCATAATCAAGTATAAAACTAAAAAATATTGTAAAATTTAAAATTTAAGTTATAATCAAGTTAAGGAGAACGATTATGAAGAAAAATGTAACGGCTGTTATATTTAAATACATTAACAGAAACTATAACAACGAAGAACTCTTAAAAGATCTAAATGAACTAATAGAAATATATCCAAAAGATAAAAAAGAGATCAATAAAATGATAGCAAAAATTAAGAATATAATAGATTCAACATTATTAGATATAGAAAGAGACTCTAAAATTGAAAAACTTTTATTTAGTTGGGACTACTACATAAAAAAAGCAACTTCTATGACATCGTTTGAATTAGCAACTATGATTGGTGATTTATTTTATTTAAAATATAAACCAAATATAAATCAAGAATACTTTTATGATATGGTAGATGCTCTTATAGAAAAAGATGAGAAAGAATATGCATGGAGACTGGCTCTTAATTATAATAGAATGTTTGATATGGATAAAATAGAAACATACTTCATAAATATAAAAGATTCATACTATTTAGCAGAACTAATTAGCATATTAGATGATCCAAATTACGAGAGGATAACATCAAAACTAATTGATTCAAAAGATAAAGAATTAATTCAAAAAACAATATCAAAAAATTATATAGAATTTCCAAAGCACTTAAATGATAAATTAAAAAAGTTCTTAAAAGACTAACTTGAAATTATTTAAATTTAATATATAATATATTGTACAAAGGAGGATATATATTATGAAAATAATAAGTAATGATGAAGTATATATTCAAGGGAACGATTTAGAAAGACTATTACAAAATGATAAGAAATTTCCAGTAGATATGTATTATGCAGTAACAAAGGGAATGAGTCATGTAAAAGGAATAACAAGTTTTATAAAAATAGAAGGAAAACATATTAAAAATCATATTAAAAATAGTGATTTGATACCAGATTTTAAAGAACTTTATGAATGTACGATAGAAGAATTAGAATATAGAATAAAAGAATTAAAAAAAGAAGAATGGGATATAATTTATGGTGAAGATACATTAGATAGACCACAAACAGCAGAAGAAAGAATAGAAAATTATAGAAGAAAGAAAAATATAGATTATTTATTAATGCAAATTAGAGAAATTATTGCATACAAAAAAGGTAAATCAATGCTTAATTACCCAAATATTCCTAATCCAGGTCATAGAGTATTTGAAATAGGAGAGTTAAGAGCAACACTTTCTCTTCAAGACAATAAAATAATATGTTATCCAGTAAAAGGCAAAACACTTGATGACATCCCATCATTAGCTTTCGAAGTTGCGGTAGATGATTTAAAATACGATTTAAAAGATTATACTGAAGAAATAGAACTAGGAATGGAAACTACAAGATCATTAGATAATAAATATGAAATATTTACATTAGAACCATTAGATGAACTTAAAAATAAAAATTTGATGTCAAGAAAGTTAAAAAAGAATGTTAAGAAAAACTCTTAACATTTTTTTATATTAATTATAAAGTACTACAAAAACTTAAATAAATATGTTAAAATGTATAAGGAGGATAGTATGAATAAGACAACAATTATTATAGCAATGGTTTTTATTATATTAATAATTCTTTTATATATATTAACAATAATTATAAAGAGTAAAAGGAAAAAGGACATACTATCAAACGTAGATAGACTTACAACTGAAAAAAATTTAATAATGTCTTCTGCTTTAATAACAGAGTTAGCTAGAGCGAGTAAACTAACTAATAATAAAAAAATAGAAGAAGAAGTAGAAGACTGGAAAAAAAGACTAGATAAAATAGAAAAAGTAGACATGCCTAAACTAACGGATGAATTAGTTGAGATTGAAAGTTTATGTATGAATAAAGACTACGAAGGTGCTAATGAAAAAATTGGTACTGCCGAAAAACATATTTTTCATGTAAAAGCTAAATCAATAAAACTTCTATCTGAAATAAAAGATTTAACTGAAAGTGAAGAAAGAAATAGAGAAGCAATTACTAAATTAAAAAGTCTTTATAGAGAAGTTATATTTAAATATAATAAGAACAAAGATGATTATAAAGAAGTATCTTCTCCAATAGAATTACAATTTGAGAATATTGATAAACTATTTAGTGCATTCGAAGTATCAATTCAAAATCATGAATATGAAGAATTAGGTAAAATAGTAAAAGCACTTGATGATATGATTCATAATATTAGTATTGTTATTGAAGAAGCTCCAACTATAGTATTAATCGCAACAATGATACTTCCAAAGAAAATGAAAGATATCAAGAGCATTGCTACAAGAATGACTAGAGATGGATATAACATCGAATATTTAAATATTGATTATAACATAGAAGAAACTAATAAGAAGATTAGTGAAATAATGGATAGATTAAATGTATTAAACCTACAAGATTCAGTCTTTGATTTAAAAACATTAGTTGATTATTATGAAGCTATTTATAGCGACTTTGATAATGAAAAACGTAGTAAAAAAGAATACGAAAGAGGTATTATCAATATAAATGATAGAATTGTTAAAGTAAGTTCAGTATTAAGAAATCTTTACGCAGAAATTGATAACCTAAAAGATACTTACGACTTAAGCGACGAAGAAATAATGGTTATTGATGAAATAAATAAAGAATTAGTTCAAGTAAAAGATAGCTTTAAACTTATTAATGATAGGACCTTATCAAAAGTAATGCCATTTTCAAAACTAAGTAATGAATGCGAAATGGTAGCAGTTTCTCTTTCAAAAGTTGAAGATAAATTAGAAACAACATTAAAGAATTTAGGAAGTCTAAAAGAAGATGAAGCGAGAGCAAGAGATCAATTATATGAAATTAAAAATATAATTAATAATTCTAAATATAGAATTAAAGACTATAATCTTCCAGTTATTCCAGACAAATTCTATGTGGAACTTAAAGAAGCATATGATGCTATAAAAGAAATACAAATAGAAATAGATAAAAAACCAATATCAATTAAAACACTAAATTTAAGAGTTGATACTGCTCGTGATTTAGCACTAAAGCTATATCAAACAGCATCAAGTACTACTAAAACAGCTGCTATGGCAGAAATGGCTATAGTATATGGAAATAGATATAGATCAAGTAATAGAGAAGTAGAAGCAGGACTAAATGCATCAACTAAAGCATTTAATAAGGGGGATTATAAAGATTCTCTAGAGAAAATATTAAATACACTTAATATCGTTGAACCTGGTATTCATAAAAAACTTCTAAGTAAAATGGAAAGTTAGGTGGAATTTATGGCAAAAAAGAAAAAATCATCAGAATCAAAAAAGAAATTTAGATATACAAATGAACTTACAGGATTAGCATTGATATTATTATCAATTACTGGTCTTGGAGCATTTGGAATAGTAGGAAATTTAGTAAAGAAATTTGCTATATTTCTTTTTGGTACTTGGTACTTTGTATTACTAGTATTAGGACTTTGCTATGGAGTATACTTACTAGCTAAAAGAAATAAACCAGACTTCTTTTCAGCAAGATTAGTAGGTATTTATGCAATAATAATATCATTATTATTGTTCTCACATATTAACTATATAAGAGATACAAATGTAAAAGGAAAAGAAATATTCACAACAACATTTGATAATATAAGTGTTTCATATAATGCAGATAGTGAAATTAGAAATACAGGTGGAGGTATGATAGGCGCAGCCACATCATGGGTATTTGTTTCATTATTTGATGTTGAAGGTACAACATTTGTATTAGTAATAATTGCAGGTTTTGGACTTATAATGTTATTTGATATAACACTTGCTGATATATTTAGAGCAATCATTTCACCATTTAAAAAACTATTTGACAAGAGTGAAGATGATGGAGAAGAAGAAAAACCATCTAAGAAACAAGTTCTTAATACAAATGACGTTGTATCTGAAGAAGAACCAATTGATAAAAGAGTTGTTATTACAAGTGTAGAAGATTTAGAACCTAAGAAAGATACAACTGTTGGAAGCATAGATACTTCTAAAATGCCAGAACCTGAAGAAGATACATCTAACGAGGTATATATTAAGCCACCAGTAGCATTACTAAATCAAAATAAGAGTAAAGGAAAAGTTAATTCAACTGAATTTATTGCATCAAATACAAAGATATTAGAAAGAGTATTTGGAGACTTCGGAATGCATGCTAAAGTTATAGAAGTTCATGTAGGACCAGCAGTAACTCAATATGAAATGGATTTAGATAGAGGTACTAAAGTAAATAAAGTACTTAGTATTTCAAGAGAAATAGCACTAGCTCTAGCAGCAAAAGAAGTAAGAATCGAAGCACCAATCCCAGGTAAAAATACAATCGGAGTAGAAATACCTAATCAACAAATCATGGCTGTATCAATGAGGGAAATAATGGAAGACTTAGAAAAGAATCCAAAATATAAAGATTCTAAACTAGCTGCACCTCTTGGTAGAGACATAATGGGAAAAGTTAAATGCGTAGAAATAAATAAAACACCACATATGTTAGTCGCAGGTGCAACTGGTAGTGGTAAATCTGTATGTATAAACAATATAATAGTTTCAATCATAATGAGAGCTACCCCAGATGAAGTTAAAATGGTATTAGTAGATCCTAAAAAAGTAGAATTTAATGTCTATGAAGGAATACCACACTTACTTACACCAGTTGTAACAGATCCTAAAAAAGCGAGTGCAGCACTTCAAAAAATAGTAGTTGAAATGGATGATAGATACGAAACATTCAAAAATAGTGGAACTAAAAATATTCAAACATACAACGAATATATTGAAAAAGAACTTAAAAAGAATCCAGATTGTGGACTTAAGAAAATGCCATTTATATTAGTAATTATAGATGAACTTGCAGACTTAATGTTAGTCGCAGCAAAAGAAGTAGAAGAGTCAATCATGAGAATCACACAACTTGCAAGAGCAGCAGGAATTCACTTAATAGTAGCTACTCAAAGACCATCTACAGATATTATTACAGGTGTTGTTAAATCAAATATACCAACACGTATATCATTTGCAGTTTCTTCTTCAATAGACTCTCGTACAATCCTAGATATGACAGGAGCAGAAAAATTACTTGGTAAAGGTGATATGCTTTATAAACCAATGGATGAAAATACACCAACTCGTGTACAAGGAAGCTTTGTTTCAGATGATGAAATTGCTAGAGTAGTAGACTTCGTTAAGAAAAGATGCCACCCACCAAAATATAGTGATAAATTTACAAACTTAGAAGCAAATACAAGTAGTGGAGGTGACATACCTGGAAGTAATGGTGGTGGAGAACAAAAAGATGTTTTATATGATGAAATACTTAATTATGCAATTCGTATGGGACAAATAAGCGCATCATTAATACAAAGAAAATATAGCATAGGTTATAATAGAGCAGCACGCATAATGGATCAATTCGAAGAAAAAGGAATTGTAGGTCCAGCTAAAGGTTCAAAGCCAAGAGATGTTCTAGTCAAACTAGAAGAACCAAAGGAGTAAATTATGAACAAGAAAGAAAAAATAATACTTGGAGTAGTTCTATTAATAGTTGTAATAATTTGTGCATTCATTGCACACAAACTAACCAATAAAAAAGAAGATACACCTACGCAAGATCCAAATAACATATATAATATTGTTATGGACAAGAAATACAGTAAAAGTAAAGATTCATACACAATAATATTTTCAAATGTAAGAAAAGATGTAATAGTAAATGAAGCTGGATCTGATGAAAAAATAAGAGGAAATGATGAAGGAAAAGTAATCTATGAAGATGTAAAACCAGGAACAACTCATAAATATATATTTAATGATATAAATGAAAAAAATAAAAACGAAAGAACTACAACAGTAACATTACCATATTATAATAAATTCTATGAAAGAGCAGAGTGTAAACAATATCCAAAACTACAAGTTTGTAGTAAACAGTTTTTGGATTATGAATTAACAGAAGAATTATTTGAACAAACATTAGAAAATTATGGTAAAACATACAATTAGGAGGTAAAAATGACAGTACATATAGAAGCACAAAAAGGAGAAATAGCCAAGAAAGTATTAATGCCAGGAGACCCAAACAGGGCATTATACATAGCAAATAAATATTTAGAAAATCCAAAATGTGTAAATAAATTAAGAGGAGAGTTAGCATTTACTGGTACTTATAAAGGAGTACTAGTAACAATATTCTCAAGTGGTATGGGAATTGGAAGCATGGGAATTTACAGTTATGAATTATTTAATGATTACGATGTAGAAGAAATTATAAGAATAGGAACAGCAGGAAGTTATACAGAAGATTTTAAACTTTATGATATTTTAGTTGCTGACTCATCATACTCAAAAACATATTTTGATGAAGAAGCAGGAAGAGAAGATATAGAAATAATAAACTCTTCAGGAGACTTAAATGCTAAAATAATGAGTACAGCAGCTCTTAAAAGAATAAATGCAAGACTAGGAAGAGTACATACAACTGAAGCATTTTATACAGAAAATAAAGATTATAAGAAATTTATTGATATGGGGTGTAAAGCAGTAGAAATGGAAACATACGCATTATTATATAATGCTAAAAAATTCCTTAAAAAAGCAACTGCAATACTAACTATAAGTGACAACTTAATAACACATGAAGAAATCGATCCTAAAGCACGTGAACAAAAACTTGATGAAATGATCTTTTTAGCACTAGAATCAATCATAAAAAATCAAGAATAGTTAATAATATAAGAGAAGATGTATATCTTCTTTTTATAATTATGATATAATATAAATCTAGAAAAGAGGCTAATATGGAATATAAAAAATTAACTGAAGATAATTACACCTTACATTTGATAAATACAGATAGATTTAAATCAATGAGTATAGTAGTCTTTCTAACTAAAAAGTTTAATAAAGATGATATACCATATGGTAATTTATTATGTAAAAATATGGTATATACTTCTAAAAAATATAATACTAAAAATAAAATGGCAATTATTGGAGAAGAACTTTACGGCGCTTCAGTATCTGCATCTTTTGGAATATCAGGCAAAACTGAATCATATGTATTTTCACTTGATTTCTTAAATCCTAAGTATACAGATAATAGTTATTTAGAGTCATCAATAGATTTCTTATGTGAAATTTTATTTAATCCTAATGTAAAAGATAATGCATTTGAAAGCAATTACTTTAATATTACTAAAAAAGATGCAATAAGTAGTGTACTATCTTTAAAAGATAAGCCAAATCTTTATGCAAGAGTAGAATATTCTAAATTAATGTATAAGGGTACTGAAACTGCATACAGTAGTATTCCTAATTTAAAAGATTTAGAAAGTATAACAGAAAAAGACTTATATAAAGAATACACAAAGTTATTTAATGGAGACTATAAAATAGATATAGCTGTTTATGGAGAACTAAATTCAAGTGTTCAAGATATAATAAAACGCAAATTTAAGAATGCAAAAAGTAATAACGAAAAATTAACTATGTATATTAATCATAAATACAAAGACGAAGTAAAAGAAAAAGTAGATTCTCTTCCATTCAATCAATCAAAACTTTATATTGGTTATAGACTAAAAGAATTAAATTATCATGAACTAAATCATGTTCTAAGAGTTTATAATACAATACTAGGTACTATGAATGATTCTATATTATTTAATATAGTAAGAGAAGAACATTCACTTTGCTATTCAATTGGTTCATATTATTCAAAATATAATCCATCACTTACTATATATGCTGGAATAAACAAAGTAAATTTTGAAAAATCAGTAGAACTTATAAAAGAATGCGTAGAATCTATGAAAGATAAAAAGGTATTAGAAAGATTATTTGATTCAGCTAAGAAAACTATTAATACATACTTAAATAACTATTATGATGACTTAACAGCTCAAATAAACAAGTACTATCAAAGAGAATTCGATACTGTAGAAGACATAGAAACTATAAGAGAAAACATTAATAAAGTAACCATAGATGAAGTAATAAAACTTAATGATAAAATCTCACTAAGTACTATTTACTTACTAAAGGGGGATAACTAATGAAAATAAAAACATTTAAAAAAGTAGATGAAAAAGTATATACAGAAAAACTTGATAATGGACTAGAAGTATATTTATACAAAACTGATAAAACTAAAAATTTCTACATAACTATATCAGTAAAATATGGAGCAAGAATTACTAAATATAAAGTAGGAAATAGAGTAGTAGATGTTATCCCAGGTTCAGCACACTTTCTAGAACATAAAGTAATGGCTTTATCAGAAAATAAAGAAATATCAAAAAGAATAAATGATTTAGGAAGCCTCGCAAACGCATGGACTAGCTACTATGGAACAAACTATAATATCTTTGGAAGTATAAACTTAATAGAAAACTTAAAACTACTTCTAGATATATTCTATAACACTAATATAAATGAAAAATCAGTAAATGAAGAAAAAGGCATTATTGGCGAAGAAATAGATATGTATAAGGATCAAATAGATAGTTTAATGTATTCTAAACTATTTGACAATTTGTTTAATAAATCTTATTCAAAACACACAGTAGTAGGTGAAAGAGAAGACATAAAAAAAATAACTGCAAAATCTCTAAATGAAATCTATAATGATTACTACACACCAAATAATACATTCATTATAGTGACAGGTAACTTTGACATAGATGAAGTAATGAATACCATAAAAGATTACATGAAAAATATAAAAGTGAAACCTAAAGAATTACCAAAAAGAATAAAAGAAAGAGAAAAAGAACAAGTATATATTCCATACGAAGAAATAAAGAAAGACATGGAAAATACTAGAGTTAAGTATGCTATTAAAATGAAAAAGAATATCTTTGGTATTAAAGATGATAACATCTTAAAAGATTATTTAGGTCTAATACTTTCAAATAACTTCTCGGCTACTTCAGAACTATTCGAAAGATATAAAGACAACGATATAATCATTGGTATGTCTTATGGTGTAAATATAATAGATGATTACTTAATTATTAATGTAAACGCACTAACTAATGATGGTAACAAATTTATAGAAAATATAAAAGAAGATATAAAGAAACTAAAACTAAATGAAGAAGAATTTGAACGTAAGAAAAAGAAATATTTAAAAAGTTATATATTAGATTTTGATAATATAGAAGACGTAGAATACTTACTAAGTTTATCACTTATGATGGATAATAAAATAGATTATAATGAATATGATAAGTTAATTGCTTTAAACTACAAAGAAGCATCTAGAATAATGAAATTAATTAATTTTGATAATGTATCTATCATAAGAACTATTAAATAATTATTGAATAACCACTCCTTATTATGATATAATTTATATTAGAATAATAAGGAGTTTTAATATGTTTGGAAATGTTATATCAGTAAGTGATCAAACCATTAAATTGGAAAATTTATCTAAAAAAGTAGAAACTACTTTAGTAGGAGTACACATAGTATTTGAAAATAAATATAAAATAGTTGCAGAAATTACATCTATCACTAGAGAAGAAATAGAATGCATTATGGTAGGAGAATTCATTAATAATGTATTTAATAGTGGTATTGTACATAAACCAAGTCACGACTCTAAAGTTAGAATTATTAATTCTGAAGAAGTAGTATCATTAGTAGGTAATCAAAACGTAGATACACCAACTGATCTTTATATTGGTAAATCTCTTATATATGATGGATTTAATGTTTCAGCAAACATTGATAGCTTCTTCTCAAATCACTTTGCTATTATAGGTAACACTGGTAGTGGAAAGAGCTGTAGCGTTGCAAGATTATTTCAAAATCTATATTATAGACAAAAGTATGTTCCAATAAATTCAAATATTATATTATTTGATGTTTATGGTGAATACAAACCAGCATTAGATAGAATAAACCAAACAAAATATTGTAGATGTAAACATATAACAACAAACGTAAGAGATAAACTACAAGCAGAGATAGTAAAAATACCACCATATTATTTAGAAGTTGATGATTTAGCTCTTCTATTAAATGTAGATTCACCATCTCAAATACCTATTATAGAAAAAGCACTAAAATTAGTTTATTTATTTACTGAAGAAGAAGAAAAAGTTATAACTCATAAAAACAATATAATAGCTAAAGCTATATTAGATATACTAACAGGTGGTAAAGAATCAACTCAAGTAAGAGATCAAGTAGTAGCAGTACTATCAGCATTTCATACGAAAGATATTAATCTAGAAAGTAAAATAGTACAACCAGGATATATAAGAACACTAAGACAATGTTTAAATGTAGATCAAACTGGTAAAATAAATAGTATTCAATTAGTAATAGAATATTTAGAAAAATATACTGATGCGGAATTAAAACTAGATAAAAGTATGAAACCTAAAATGTATAATTTAAAAGATTTATATAACGCATTTGAATTTGCTCTTATTAGTGAAGGAGTACTAAAAAGTGATAAAGTATATGATATGAATAACATATTAAAAGTAAGACTTGATGCTATAATTAATGGAGATTATGGAAAATACTTTGAAGTAAATGAATACATTCCAAAAGAAACTTATATAAGAGATTTATTTACTGTCAAAACTGGTGAAAAAGCTCAAATAGTTAATTTTAACTTAAATTATGTAGAAGAAAGATTTGCTAAAACACTAACTAAGATATATTCTAAATTATTCTTAAATTATGCTATTTCATTAGAAGATCGTGGTGGTTATCCATTACAAATAATTTTAGAAGAAGCACATAGATATGTACAAAATGATAATGATGTTAAAAATATTGGATATAACATATTTGATAGAATTACAAAAGAGGGTAGAAAATATGGTATAGTTTTAGGACTTATTACTCAAAGACCAAGTGAGCTATCAAATACCGCTCTTAGTCAATGTTCTAATTATATAGTACTTCGTATGTTCCATCCAGATGATTTAAAAATAATAAAAAGTATGACTCATAGTATTGCAGAAGAAGATATTGAAAAATTAAAAGCATTAAGACCAGGAGTAGCCTTGTGCTTTGGAAATGCATTTAATATTCCAGTATTTGTAAAGATTGATAAACCAGACCCAACACCAGACTCTAATAATGCTCATATAGGACAAGAATGGTTTAAACAAGCAATGGTACTAGAACAACAAAGACAAAATGCTTTACAAGCAAAAGAAAACACTATTAATAAATAGTGTTTTTATTATGTTATCTAATGATATATGGATCATCAGCAGTACCAGTACCTGATTTAAAGAAAGCTCTTTTATTTATATATGTTGTAACATATAGTTTTTTATTTCTATCTGATTTATAAGGAGTCATAACTCCATTACCAAAAGTAAATGTTTTATTAGTATTTTCAGCATCAGAAGTAATAGACCAAGTATTAGTAGTATAACTAGATAAATAATTATAATTTAAACATGAAAGACTTCCAACAACTTTACAATTTTCATCTAAACTAACTCTCATATATTCATAAGGAGTTATTAATCCAAATAAATATTTAGTTTCTGACTTTGTAGCACATTCAACGCTACCATCTTTTGAAGTATCACCAGTTTTTCTTTTACCTATACATAATTCCTTAGCAACAAATTTATTTCTTAAGTCTTCTGTAAGAATTGTATCAGAACCTGCAAGAGTAATTAAAGTATCTTTAAGTCTACTTTTTTCAAAATCATTATAACCATCAAATGATTCTTCATTTTCATTATATCTGTCATCCCAAGTATATCTTTCACTAGTTGTATGAGCACTTATTATTTTAATTGTATTATCATCTTCAATACTCATTATTTGCCATAAATATGGTTGTAATTTTCTTTCATCACCATACTCACCAATTTGTACATAGTTATTAGTAACATCTCCTCTAAAGTAATACCCACTGTTACCATCACTATAAAGTCCAGTACCACTTTCAACAACAGGATTTTGCTCTAAAATAACTTTATATAATTCTTTTGTCTCATAACTACCAGGGCAAGATAAATATGGTATATAAGAATAATTTTCACTATATTTAGTTACAATTATTTGTACACTACAACTATCCCCATCTTTAAGCATTTCATTAAGAGGTTTAATATATTCATTATCTACTAATGTGCTATAAGACATATTATATTCACCATCACTCGCAGGTAATTGAGTTGGATTATCTTTATAATAACTTTTAGCTGCCTCAGTTACTTTAACTTCAAAGTCTTCATAACTATAATAATGAGGTTTAAGCACAGATATTAACCAAACAACAATAAGTAAACATACTATTAAGCCTATAATTGAAGAACCTATTATAATAAGTGTCTTCTTATTCATTGATTCTAACATTAACACACACATCCTTTTTTCATAAGTTAATTATACAATATAAAAAAGATTTTAACAATTGTTATTTAGTTAAAATCTCAAATACTTCTTCTACTTTAATATTTTCTTTATCATTTACATAATTAGGAATCACATGTAAATGATAATGTTTAACATCTTGAAGATTACCATTATTTTGAACTAATCTATATCCTTCAGGTTTAAACTTTGAATCAAG
The DNA here is from genome assembly GCA_934088535.1 of uncultured Bacilli bacterium. The sequence continues at coordinate 17,420 of CAKOJC010000023.1, forward strand.
TAGTTCTAGCATCTTCTTACTTGCTTTGTGTACTTCAGTAATATACTTTTCAGAAATATCATAAGCATCCTTAAAATGTTTCTTGGGTACTATTAATGTATGACCTTTACTAATAGGATTTACATCTAAAAAACATTTAACATAATCATTTTCATATAAAGTATATGAAGGAATATCTCCATTAATTATTTTACAAAATATACAATCCATTTTCATCACCAATTTAATTATATATTAAAAATAAAACAACTTCAATTATTATATTTATTATGTTCAAGTATACATTAAATGAGTAAACTATTATAGGTGGTAGTATGAAAGATAAAAATGATTTTCCTATGAAAGATAAAAACTTAGTATATTTTGACTCTGCAGCAACTACATTTAAACCATATAGAGTAATAGATAAAATGAATGAATATTACTATAATTATAATGCCAACTCACATAGAGGAGACTATGATATTAGTTTTAAAGTTGATGATGAAATAGACTATACAAGAGATCTAGTAAAAATGTTTATAAATGCTAAACGTAAAGATGAAATAATATTTACTAAGAATACAACTGAATCATTAAATTTAGTTGCTTTTGGTTTCTTTATGAATTATTTTAATGAAAATGATGAAGTAATACTATCTAGTAGTGAACACGCATCAAATATACTTCCTTGGTTGATATTATCAGCCAAAAAGAATATCAAAGTAGTATTTGTAGACTCAAAAGATGAAAAACTAGATATAAATGACTTAAAACAAAAGATAACTAGTAGAACGAAATTAATATCTATCGCAGAAATAACTAATGTAAGTGGAGACAAAAGAGACATAAAAGAGATATGCAAACTCGCTCATAAATATGGAATACTTGTAGTAGTAGATGCTGCTCAAAGTGCACCTCATATTAAAATAGATGTTCAGGATACTGGAGTAGACTTTATAGCATTTAGTGCTCACAAGATGTGTGGACCAACTGGTGTTGGAGTACTTTATGGCAAGTATGAACTTTTAAAGAAGATGATACCTTATACATTTGGTGGAGGTATGAATGAAAACTATAATGAAGATCATCTAGAACTTGTAGAAATACCATATCGCTTTGAAGCAGGTACACCAAATATAGCTAATATTATAGGATTCTCTGAATCAATTAAATTCTTAACTGAAATAGGAATGACAGAAATAGAAAGAAAAGAAAAATATTTAAGAAAATACTTAATACAAGAACTAGAAAAGATACCATATATAAAGATATACAATAAGTATAATGAAGGAAGCACAGTTATTATAAATATAGATGGAGTTTTATCAGGAGACTTAGGACTGTATTTAAATACTAAAGGTATATGCGTAAGAAGTGGAAAACACTGTGCCAAAATGGGTGATAATAAAGAAGATACTGTAAGAATAAGTCTATATTTTTATAATACTTATGAAGAAATAGATATTCT
>CAKOJC010000024.1 GCA_934088535.1 uncultured Bacilli bacterium
AAAACTGTTATTGATAAAGATGATTATCTTAAAGTAGCTAAATCTATATATAAAGAACAAGATATGTATTATATAGGTCGTGGTATAGATATTTATAGTTGTTATGAAGCAAGTTTAAAATTAAAAGAAATATCATATATTCATAGTGAATGTTTTGCAGCTGGGGAGCTTAAACATGGACCAATAGCATTGATATCTAAAGATACTCCTGTAATATCTTTGTTAACAGAGTTTTCAGTTAGCGAAAAGACTATAAGTAATATTATAGAAGCTAAAACTAGAGGTGCTAAAATAATTACTATTAGAAAAGAGTCTATTAATATAGATAAAAGTGTTAGTGACTATGATATAGTAGTACCATTAACAAGTGAATTCTGCCAAAACTTAGTGATTATGGTTGCTTGTCAATTACTTGCGTATGATGTGGCTAAACTAAATAAATGTGATATAGATAAACCTAGAAACTTAGCAAAGAGTGTTACTGTTGAGTAGATAAAGTTTGTGTAAAATTTATAAAAAAATATTCTTAGTAATAGAAATATAACTCTTATTATAGTATAATTATAATAGGAGTTTTTATTATGGGATTTAATTTTAAAAAACTTAAAAATAATATTGGATTTTTTATAGTAGCTATTCTATTAATAGTTGGTTTAACTGTATTAAATTATATATCTGAAAGAAAAGTAAATTCTCTAGATAAGGCTGAGCTTACTGATGGAGAAGTTAATATATCAAAACTTGTTATAAATGAGATTATGTCATCTAATAAGGGTGCTTATGCTGATGAAAATGGAAAAATATATGATTATGTAGAAATATATAATGGTAGTGAAAAAGATGTTAATCTTAAAGATTATGGACTTAGTGATGAAGAAAGTAAAGTTAAGTGGGTATTTCCTGAAACTATAATTGGGCCTAAAGAATATATTGTTGTGTTCTTAAGTGGTAATAGAAGTGAAGGATTATATGCTAACTTTAAACTTAAAGCATCAGGTGGAGAAAGAATGGCTTTGTTTAAGCCTAATGGTAAAGTGGTTGATGCAGTAGATACTGTGGCACTTGATGGTAATACAGTTATGGCTCGTGATTTAGTTGGAAAATGGGTAGTACAAGCTGAAGCTACTCCTGGATATGCTAATACTAAAGAAGGAAGAAGTGAATTCTTAGCTTCATTAATAAGCGACGAAGAAAAAGTCATAGAAATAAATGAAATACTTGCTAATAATAAAGGAAACTTTAAAAATAAAAATGGTGAATATAGTGGGTATATAGAAGTTAGAAATGTTAGTAAAGATAGAGTTGACCTTGCTAATTATGGACTTTCTAATAGTGAGATTGCTTCATTTAAATGGCAATTTCCAAGTGTAACATTAGATCCAGGAGAGGTAATAGTTGTATATACTTCAGGAAAAAGTTGTAAGACTTGTGAAGAATTAAGTACTGGATTTAAACTTGATAGTAAAAATGGATTTGCAGTACTTACTAATAGTAAGGGTAAAATAGTTGATAAAGTAGAATATAAGAATTTACCTAATGGTATTGGTTATATTAAAGAGGATGGAAAATTTTTACAAAATAATGCAATAAGTCCTGGATATCAAAATAGTATTGATGGAATTAAAGCTTTCCAAAAAAAATATTTAAGTACACCTAAAGATTTAATAATAAGTGAAGTAATGAATAATAATTATTCTTATTTAGAACAAAATGGTGGTAACTATTATGATTGGATAGAACTTTATAATAATAGTGGTAAAACAATTAATCTTAATAATTATTGTTTAACTACTAATGATAATACAATGTGTTCTTATAAACTTCCTAAAGTAGAACTTAAGAGTGGAGAGTATTACATAGTTATGGCATCAGGTGATACTAAACTTTCTAATAGTAAATATCAACATGCATCATTTAAATTAGGAGATACAGAAGCTGTATATTTAACTCATGATGATGAAATAGTTGATTCTATAATGGTTGCTAATGTACCTTTAGGATATTCTATGGGTAGAAATGGTTCATCTATACAATACTTTAGTAAGCCAACACCTGGTAGTAAAAATGGAAGTGGTACTGAAGCAGTAAGTTATGTCCCAACTGCTGATATAAAATCTGGAGTATATGATCCTGATAAGGAATATAAAGTAACACTTACAGGAAGTGGAAAAATTTATTACACGTTAGATGGCTCAGAACCAACTACATCTTCTAAAGTATACAGTAGTCCTCTTACTATTAAGAAGACTACTGTTTTAAGAATAATGAGTAAAGAATCTGGTAAATTATCTAGTGAAACTGAAACTTATTCATACATACTTGATAATAGTCATAAAGTATCTGTTATGTCTCTTGTAATAGATCAAAAGAAACTTAGAAAAGTAAATAATAATACTAGTTTGAATAGTAAGGTACAAGAACATGGGTATGTAGAATACTTTGATAAAGATGGTGAAGGTTTTAGTATTAATGTTGGACTTAAGTTATTTGGTGGGTCAACTAGAAGTTATAAAAAGAAAAGTTATGAAATTAAATTTAAAAAGAAATATGGAGATGCTAAACTTAAATATAAAGTGTTTAAGAATGTAGATTCTAGTGTATTTGATTCGTTAGTACTTCGTACTGGTAGTCAAGATGAGTTTCAATATGATAAGAGAGCCATAATTAAAGATGTTGTAGCAACTTCTCTTATGGGAGAATATACTGATGTAGATGTTCAAGATTACGTACCAATTATTTTATATATAAATGGTGAATACTGGGGAATATACTTTATACGTGAGAAAGTAGATGAAACATTTGTATCAAATCACTATAATGTTAAAGCAACAAAAGATAATACTAGTATCCTTAGAATAGATGGAGAAGTTAAAATAGGTACAGATAAAAATTATAATTCTATGATTAGTTTTATAAATAATAATAATCTTAGTAATAGTAAGAACTATGAGAAAATTAAAGAACAAATTGATGTTCAAAGTTTTATAGATTTCTGGATTGGTGAAATATATACAGCTAATTATGATATATTAAATACTCGTTATTTTAGTAATCCTTTGATAGATAATGGTAAATGGAAATATATATTCTACGATTTAGATTCAGGATTCTTTAGAACAAACAAAGATTCATTTAAAGAATATACTAGTACTGCTGGTATGGGTTCTTGGAATTTTCCAACTACACTTTTAAGAAACATGATGAAGAATGATGAATTTAAAAAGACATTTGTAGAACGTCTATCATACAACTTAAATAATACTTGGGCATATAAAAATGTTAATAAAAGAATTGACGAAGTAGTCGATACTATAGGAAAAGACGAATTCAAGAGAAATGCGAATAGATGGAATAATTCTTATAGTAATTGGGAAGATTCAATTAGCTCAATAAAAAAATATGCTAAAAGTAGAAATTCATATATAGTTAAATATGCTAAATCATATTTTGGATTATCTGATAGTGAAGTGAAGAAATATTTTGGTGATGTAGAATGAAAGAATATAAATATAGGCATGAATTAAAATTTAAAATATCTAATAGTGCCGCAGAAATATTAAAACAAAAATTATCATTAATACTTGGTAAAGATAAAAATGCATATTATAAAGATGGATCATATTTGATTAAAAGTTTATATTTTGATGATAGAGATTCTAGTTCATATTATGAAAAGATGGATGGAGTTCTTTATAGAAAAAAATATAGAATTAGAATGTATAATGATGTTGATACGTTTATAAGACTTGAAAAGAAAATGAAACATAATAATTATACAGCTAAAGAACAAATGTTGATTTCAAAAGATATATATAGTAAAATATTAAATGGTAAAGTAGATGAGATTGATAATCCTGAAGGGTTGTTACTTGAGTTTATTACTAACTATAAAAATAAAGGACTTGTACCTAGTGTTATAGTTGAGTACCATAGAACTGCTTTTACTTATCCGATAAGTGAAGTTAGAATTACATTTGATTCTAATATACAAAGTAGTTTATATAATTATGATTTATTTAATACTAGTTATCCAAGATATAATGTTGATGAACCTGGTAAACAAGTATTAGAAGTAAAATTTAATGAAATATTACCTTTACATATAGCAAATATTTTAAATGATATACCTGCTTGTAGAGAAGCTGTAAGTAAGTTTGCGATATGTAGAAGTATTAAATAGGAGTTGGAAATGATATTAAGTATATTTAAAAAATCTTTTTTAGAACAATTTACTGGTAGTGTATCTACTGTTGATATGTTACTTTCATTAGTAGTAGCATTCATAATAGGATTATTTATAGTTTATGTATATAGAAAGACATATACTGGAGTAGTGTATTCAAAAGCATTCTCATTATGTATAATTATGCTTGCGATGGTTACTGCGATGATTATTAGAACAATTAATTCTAATATTAGTTTATCTTTAGGTATGGTTGGTGCTTTATCTATCGTTCGTTTTAGAACTGCTGTTAAAGAACCTGTTGATACTGGATTTATGTTTTGGGGAATAGCTGCTGGCATTATGGCCGGAGCTGGTCTTTATGTTCCAGCTTTAGTTGCAACACTAGGTATTGGAGTGTTATATTTCCTAAGCTACTTAATGGGATTTAAAACATCCAATAGATATTTACTTGTTATTAAATATAAATCTAGTGCTCATGAATCTGTACTTAAAAAACTTAAAACTATTAAGAAATTTAAAATTAGAAGTAAAGCAATATTTGGTAATGAAGTAGAATTATCATTAGAAGTAGATGTAAAAGAAAATAAAAAAGGTGGTATAGATACTGCACTTGTAGATCAATTTAATGGAATAGATGGAGTAGTAAATGCTAGTTTAATAGCATATCAAAATGATTTTGGAAGTTAGGAGTTTTTATGGCTAGAAGAAGACTTAAAATTACACCTGTATTAATGGCACTAAATGTATTAGTGCTAGTTCTTATTATACTATTTTATGTATGTAGAATGGTTAAGTACTATTTACAAGAGAATGGTAATAGAAGTAATGGTGATGATGCCGTTCTTCTAGTTGATACTATTTTAAAGAAACAAAGTTTTGTTGATTTAACTAAAGGTTTAGTTTATGATGAAGAAAGAAATGAATATAGATATTTAGGAGATGTAAGTGATAACTATTTAGAATATTCTGGTATAGTGTATAGAATTATTGGACTTGATCAAGATAAAAATATTAAAGCTATAACTGATAAGAGTGTTACACTTATGTATTCAGGTCTTGAAAAGGGATATGATAATTCTTATATAAACAAATGGTTAAATTATAATGAAGATGTTAAACTTAGTGGGTTCTATGAAAATAATATTAAAGAATCTGTTAATTATTTAGCAAATACATATTTATGTAAAGACGTTATTGATGATGTTAAAAATATAACATGTGATAAGAATGAAGCAGATAATAAAATAACAATATTATCACTTTATGATTATTATAAAGCTGGTGGTAAAAGTAGTTTCTTAAATAATGGTGAGACATTCTATTTGGCTACAAATAATAAAGATAATCATAATTATTATATTACTAATGATGGAGAAGTTAGTATTAATGAAATGACTAGTAAAGTTTTTGCTGTTAGACCAGTTATTACTATATCATCAGGTACAGTTATGATAAGTGGAAAAGGTACTAAAGATGAGCCATATAGAATACTTGATGTAAATCCTAGTACTTTAGAAGAAGCAACAATAAATACATATGTTAAATTTGGTGATCAAAGATTTAAGATTATACATAATTATGGAGTAGCTACTAAGGTTGCTTTAGATGGTGTTATCCAAATAGATGGAGAAGATGCTAAAGCATATTTTAGTAAAAAGAATAATATATATTCATCTGATAAAAATACAGTTGGTGAATATTTAAATAAAACATATATTAAAGCACTTAATAAAGATATGATGGTTAATGCTTATTGGTTTACTGGTAAACTTAGTTTGGATAATTTAGATTATGAAACTGAAAGAAATAGTAAAGATACTGATTATGTTGGTATGTATACTCTTACAGATATGTTCATAAGCGATTATAATGACATATTAACATTATCACGTGGCATTGAATCAAATCAAATAATTAATATAATAAATAAAGATGGTAATTTCTATGGAGATTTAATTACTAATAAACATAATGTTAGACCTGTATTTTATTTAAATAAAGAATTAAAGATTACTGGTGGAAATGGTACAGTAGATGCACCTTATGAGTTAGGAGTAAGTGATGAAAAAAACTAAGAATAAAGATAAAAAGGGTAAAGTAAGTAAATTTAGTATATTCTTAATAGTAGTGGATTCACTTGCTGTTATATGTTTCTTTGTAGTTTATGGACCTTTTTCATTCTTTAGGGATTGGTTTATAACTACAGCAATGACTACTATGTCTCATAGATATTTCGCTTACACATTGTATAGTGAAGATATGATTAAGGAAACACTTGATAATAATAAAATAATTGAATCAGAGGATCCTACAGATACATCTAAAATAAATTTTAATCCTGATTTTAATAAAGATACTTATGAATCTGTTTATGAAGAGCAAGTTTTAAAAAGAGATGAAGGAAATGATGTGTATAAAGTAGTTGATATTAGTGGAGATAGATGGACTGGTAAGATGGTAGTTATATATGATCCATCTAGATTAAAATTAGTTTTTTCTAAGCATTATGGTAAACGTGGTGAATATTTGTCAACTATGGCTAAAAATAATAATGCTTTAGTTGCTATTAATGCTTCTGGTGTATATCATCCAAATGGACAAAATAGAGTAACTGGTACAACTATATTAGATGGTAAAGTATATGCGACTGGTAAAGCTATTAATAAAGGTGGAGGTCTTATAGGATTCACTAAAGATAATGTATTAATGCTTACTAAAAAGTCTGCTAAAGAAGCGATTCAAGATGGAATGGATAGAGCTGTTGAGTTTGGACCTTTCCTAGTAGTTAATGGAAAAAGTGCTGAATTTAAAGGTAATGGTGGCTGGGGAATAGCTAATAGAAGTGCTATTGGTCAAAGACAAGATGGTATTGTGTTATTACTTGCAATAGATGGAAGAAGTTCTAAATCTGTTGGTATAACAATGCCTGAACTTGCTGATGTTTTCCAAAAATATAAAGCTTATAATGCTGCTAATTTAGATGGTGGCGGTAGTAGTGCTTTATATGCTATTGTTGATGGAGAAGGTAGACTTATAAATAATCCAGTAGGATATGGATATTCAGGTGAAAGATATTTACCAAATGCTTGGATGGTTTTACCTGAAGAAGGAGATAATATAACAAATTAGGAGGGTATATGGAAATAGAATTTAAAAATCCAACAATATATATTATTGGTGGTAAAGCAAAACATGGAAAGGATACATTTTCAGCTTATTTAAAGAATGTTTATGAAGGTCATGGAAAGAAAGTAATTATAACTCAACTTGCTAAATATATTAAGTATTATGCTCGTGAAATGACTGGTTGGGATTTAAGTGAAGAAACTAAACCACGTGAATTTTTACAACAACTTGGTACTGGTGTAATAAGACAAAAACTTAAAAAAGATGATTTATTTATAAATCGTATGATAGATGATATAGAGATATTTAGTTATTTCTATGATGCTATTATTATAAGTGATGTAAGACTTAAGAAAGAAATATATGATTTAAAGAAAGTATATCCTAATATTAAAGTTATACATATAGTAAGACCTGGCTTTGATAATGGACTTACAGAAGAACAAAAGAAACATCCTACTGAAATAGATTTAGATGACTTTAATGAATTTGATATAGAAGTTGTAAATACAACGCTTGAAGAATTAGAAAAAAGTGCTGAAAAAATATACATGGATAATGAAGGGTAGGTATATAAAATATGGAAAGTATAAAAAGGGCTAATGTTGAAGGAAAAAAAGTAATAGTAAGAGTTGATTTTAATGTACCAATGAAAGATGGCGAAATTACTGATGATACAAGAATAGTTGCTAGTTTAAAAACAATTAAATATTTAGTTAATCATAATGCTAAAGTAATATTATTATCTCATTTAGGTAGGGTTGCATCAGAAGAAGATAAACAAAAGAAAAGCTTAGAAGTTGTTGCTAAACATTTATCTACATTAATAAATACTCCTATATATTTTGTACCTGTTACTAGGGGAGATTTATTAACTGAAACGATTAATAATATGAATGAAGGAGAAATTGTTTTAGTTGAAAATACTAGATTTGAAGATTATCCTCGTATGCTTGAAAGTTCTTGTGATGAATCATTATCTAAGTATTGGGCTAGTTTAGGAGATATTTTTGTACTAGATGCTTTTGGTACAGCTCATAGATGTCATGCATCTACATATGGTATTAGTAAATATATACCTTCATATTCTGGATTATTGGTAGATGCTGAAATAGATATGTTAGATAGAGCTCTACATCAAAGAAAAACTTTAATACTTGGTGGTGCTAAAGTAGATGATAAGATTGGTGTTATAGATAATTTAATTAATACTAGTGATGCTATATTATTTGGTGGAGCTATGTGTTTTACATTCCTTAAAGCTAAGGGAATAGATGTTGGTTCTAGTATAGTAAGTGCTGATAGACTTGAATATGCTAAAGGATTACTTGAAAATCATTCTAGCAAAATATTATTACCAATTGATATAGTAACTCAAAATGGTGTTAAAAATATAGATGAAATTGAAAGAGATGATATAGGATACGATATAGGTCCTAAAACTATTACTATGTATAATGAAGCGCTTATAAATAGTAAACTTGTATTGTGGAATGGTCCTCTTGGAATGTTTGAGGATGAAAAATATGAAAATGGTACTAAGAAAGTATTAAAATTCTTATATAATCAATCTATTCCAACTATCTTAGCTGGTGGTGATATAATAAGTGCATCACATAAATTTGGATTTAATTTCCATTATGTATCTACTGGTGGTGGTTCAACTCTTGAATATCTAGAGGGTAGAAGATTTAAGACATTAGAAAGACTTAATGGTGAAAATAAAAAATAATTTTAGGAGGGTTTTATGAAAAAAGTAATTCTTAATCAAAAAAGTTATATGTTTTATGATGATATGGTTAAGTTTAAGAATTCTTTTGATAAATTAAAAACTAATAATTATGAGTTTATAATATTTCCACCTATATTATATTTATCAATGTTTAAAGATAGTAAATATAAAGTAGGAACGCAAAACTTCTTTAGTTATAAGATGGGATCATTTACTGGTGAACTTAATCTTGAGTCATTAAAGAAGATAGGAATAGATTATACTTTAATAGGACATTTTGAGAGAAGAAAAATAGTATTTGAAAGTTATGAAATGGCTAAAGAAAAACTATTTAAATCTCTTAGTTCTAAGTGTCATACTATTCTTTGTGTTGGAGAAATAAAGAAGACTAGAAGACCATTTAACTATATTAAGAAAGAACTTAATTATTATTTAAGAAGTATAGATTCATCAACATTAAAATATTTAAGTATTGCTTATGAGCCTAGTTGGGCTATAGGTAGTGGTGAAATACAATGCATAGATAAGATACAAAATGTTATTGATAATATTAAACTATATATTTATAAAAAATATGATCTAAATGTAGAAGTTTATTATGGTGGTAGTGTTGATGAAAATAATATTAATGATATATTAAAAATTTCTGATGGGATAGTTCTTGGTAAATCAAGTGTAGATATAGATGAATTAAATAAAATTCTTAAAGGTATTAAAAATGACTAGTGGGTGTGAACTAATTACTGGGCTAACTAATCTAATAATTATGTTTACTACATTAGTCATTCTTTTTAGATTTAGAAAGTTAAAAATAGATAAGAAAAAGATATGGTATATATTTTATATAAGTGTAATTGTTGATAGTTTGTTAGGTTTTATAATACATTCTTTTTTGTGGAATAGTGAAATTGTTAATATATTGTGGATAATACTTTCATTTATATTTTGTATTACTCTTAATAGTTTGCTATTCACCGTTATTAAAAGTTCTAGTGTTAGTAAATTGTTAATTGTGTCTATAATTATGTACTTAATCTTTATTGTAGAAACTATATTAGGTGTTGATTTTTTATTAACATTTATATTAATTGCTTTGTTTTACATTTTGTATATATTATGGTTTTATATACATAGATATATTAAAACGTGTACTAAAAAAGATATTTTTTATATAATTGGTATTGTTTTACAAATAATAGGTGGTTTATTCTTATTATTTAAAATTAAGGTTAATATTATAGTTCCTTTTGATAAAAATGGAATATATCATATGTTTATGATTTTAACAATTATATTTATGTATTTAGGAAACAAATATTCTTGTAAGTAGTATTTGTTTTTTAATGACAAAAGATTTGCTTTTTAGACAAATAAAGACTTTTTTCTCCGTAGATATTTGTATAATTGTGACGTACAATAGAGAAAAGGAGAAAAGAATGAAAATTAAAGTCTTAGTAGTAGATGATAATGAAGGGTTAGTGAATTTAATTTGTAAGTATTTTAGTAGTAGTGATGAGGTTGAAGTAATTGGTACTTGTAAAAATGGAGAGGAAGCTATTAAAGTATTAAATTCTGATATAGATTTTGATTTAATGCTACTTGACTTAGTTATGCCTGTTAAAGATGGTATTGGTGTACTTGAGTATATGAAATTTAATAGTATAAAGAAGAAGGTTATTGTTATGACTTCTTATGGTGAAGAACAAACTATTAGAGATATAAGTGAATATGGAGTTAGATACTATTGTTTAAAACCATTTAATTTTGATGATTTAAAGAATAAAATTATTCAGACATTTACAATTAAGAAGAAGAATGAAAATATTTTAGAACTTGAAGATAGAGATTTACAAATACAAGTAACTAAACTATTGCATGCGCTTGGTATACCTTCTCATATTAAAGGTTATCAATTTATAAGAAGCGCTATTTTGATGGTATATGATAATCCTGGATTTATTGGTGGAATAACAAAACAGTTATATCCAGACTTATCAATTAGATTTAATACATCTATTCCTCGTGTAGAAAGAGCTATAAGACATGCGATAGAAGTATCATGGCTTAGAGGAGATATTGATCTAATGGAAGAAATATTTGGACATAGTGTAGATATAGATAGAGCAAAACCTACAAACTCTGAATTTATAGTTACAATTGCTGATAAGTTAAGACTTGAGATGATTGATGTTAATTAGTCACTCAAGTTTTTTTCTTTTCTAATTCTATAATATGTGTTAAAATGTTTACAGGAGAAATTTATGAAAAAAATTATTTTATTAATTTTAGATGGTTTTGGAATTAGAGAAGGTGAGAATGGTAATGCTATAAAGATGGCAAATTTACCAAACTTAGCTAAAATAATGTCTGAATATCCTGTATGTGAACTTGAAGCAAGTGGTGAAGTAGTTGGACTTCCTAAAGGACAAAGTGGAAATTCTGAAGCATGTCATATGACTATTGGATGTGGAAGAACAGTAGAACAGCCATTAACTTTAATAAATAATAAAATAAAAGATAAAAGTTTTTTTGAGAATGATGTTCTACTTGATTTAATGGATTTTGTAAATGATAATAATTCTACATTACATATGATAGGTTTAATATCTGATGGAAATGTACATTCTAGTATGGAACATTTCTATGCGGCTTTAGCTCTTGCTAAAATTAGAAAAGTTAAAAGTGTAGTATTTCATTTTATAACTGATGGTAGAGATAGTCTTCCTATGAGTGGTAATAAACTTATTAGTGAATTTATGGCTAAGGCAAGTAAGTTAGGACTTGGTACTATTGGTACTATTTGTGGTAGATATTATGCTATGGATAGAGATAATAACTATGATAGAGTTAAGAAGGCTTATGATGCGATAGTATATAATGTTGGAAATAACTTTAGTGATTATAATAGATGTATGGAACTTCATTATAAAAATGATATAACTGATGAATTTATAAATCCGAGTATTATAACTAAAGGAAGTAATATTAAAGAAAATGATGGAGTGTTGTTCTTAAATTATAGGCCTGAGAGGATTAAAGAATTAATATCTGCCTTTACTGATGAATCATTTAATATGTTTAATGTTAAAAAGTTTAAGAATGTGAGATATGCGTCTTTATATAGCGTTGATGACATAATAGATGGTGCTTATAGTCAAGAACCTATTACTGGTACATTTGGTAGATATTTAGCAGATTTAGGGTTTAAACAAGCTAGAATTGCTGAGAGTGAAAAATATCCTCATGTTACATATTTCTTTGATGGTACTGAAGAGTTAAGTGATAAGAATTTATATAAAATATTAGTTCCATCTCCTAAAGTAGCAAGATATGATATGAAACCTGAAATGAATGCATCTGAAGTTACTGAGGCTGTTTTGGATGCAATGGATGATGATTTTGATTTTATACTTGTTAATTATGCTAATCCTGATATGGTAGCTCATACTGGTAATATACCTGCTTGCGTAAGAGCACTTGAAGCATGTGATGTTTGCATTGGACATATACTTGAAAAAGCTCAAGAAAATTTTTATGAATTAGTTATTACATCAGATCATGGAAATATTGAGTATATGAAGGATGCTGATGGTAATGTTATAACTAGTCATACATCTAATAAGGTTCCATTTATAATATGTAATAAAGATTATAAAATTAAGAAAGATGGTACTTTGAAAGATATTATTCCTACTATTGTGGATATATATGAAATTAGTAAGCCAAAAGAAATGACTGGAGAAAGTTTAATAATTAAAGAAACACCTTAGGGTGTTTTTGTTTACAATCAGAAAATTTAGTGTTATACTAATGATAATATAGAAAGTGGGTTCAAGAAATGAATGAAGAAGTAAAAGAAGGAAATAATACTGAAGTTAGCAACGCTTCTTTAAATAATGTTGCTCAGTCAGATGTTTCTAATGGTGTTGTAACTGCTGATGCAAATGTTAATACACCTGTTGAAGAAGTTACTCAAGTAAATGAAACTGTTAATAGTGAATCTTCTGTTGAAAGTGAAAAAATTAATATAGCTCCAATAGCTAGTTCGGCTGTACATTTTGATAGCAAACCTGAAGAAGTAAAATCAGTTGAAACTGTTCAAAATAGTGAGGTTAGCGTTCCTGTTAATAATGTTAATCCTGCAGAAGCTGTGACAACTCCAACTGTGGCACCTAGTACTGCTACACCAGCAGAAGTTACTAATACTGTTAATTCACCTGCACAAACAACTCCATCTACACCAGTAAATACTTCTGTTGATAATAAAAGTGGCGGTGAATTTATAGAGAAAGAAAAGAAAAAATGGCCAATAGTTTTAGTGCTTGTATTGTTAGTTTTAGGTGGCGCATTTTATTATTATTACTTTATATTAACTAAGCCAAGTACACTATTTAATAAGGTTGTTGAAACTACATACAACAAATTATCAAATAATATAAATACTAATCTACAAGATGTTACGAAGAATTTTAAAAAAGGTGAATTTAGTGGTAAATTAATATTAACTTCAGAGAATGCAGATTTAGTACCAGTTAATGGTCTTACTGTTAATGCTATTATTGGATATGATAAAGATAATAAGAAAGCTTATATTGGAGGATCTGGTTCACTTTTAGGCATTGAAATGGGCGATGTTAAGATGATGCTAGATGGTGATTATGTATATTTTAATGCTAAGACTTCTTCTTATCAAACTGACACTTATAAAATGAAAGTTGATACTACTACTTCAACTGTTGAAGAAAATAGTATTGATTTAGAAAAATATATGAATTCTTATACATATATATTAGATTTAGCTAAAAAAACATTTTTAGCAAATGTTAGTGAAAATAAAGTTACTAAAACACCTGAGATGAAAAATGTTAATGGGAAAAAGACACCTGTATATAAGATCAATTATACCTATGATAAAGATGAAAATGATAAAATTAGAAAAGCAGTATTAAATGCATTTATTAATGATAGTAAAGCTTTAGAAGAATTAGTAAATTTAGGAATGGGAGAAACAACTGATGATGTTAAAACTAATCTTCAATATATTCTTGATAATGAAACTTCTATAATTTCTTCAAATGCAAAACATGAAGATTGTACATCTCAAGATTGCGTTGATGTAGATACTTTTGAAACTATTAATATGGTAATGTATATTGATATGTTTAATAGTAGTTTAATAGAATTAAATTTATCAACTACTGATGTTAAGTTTAATGTAAATATTTCAGGCAATAGTTATAATGCTGCTATTACTGCTAATAATTCAGATCAAACTACTGATACTATTTCACTTTCTTATGATGGTAATGAGAATAGATATGTATTAGATGTTGATGCTCTTGATGCACTTGGTTCTGCTATGGAAAAAGCAAAAGAAAACACAGATACGGATTATGTGGCTAAAAATAATAGAGTTAAATTCTCAATTGTTTATAAGGAAAATAAGGTAAACGACAAGAAAATTGAATATACTTTAAGTGTTAAATATTATGAACCAACTAATACTGAAAAAGAATATTTTGTTGTAGATGCTACTGGGGAAATTAATTCTGTAGACAATATTAAAACAATTGATACAACCAATGCTATTGATTTTGATACATTAACTGAAGAAGAAAAGAATGCTTTATTAGGTTCTTTACTAGGCATGGGTGAATAAAATGTAAAGAGAGGTTAATACCTCTTTTTGTTTTGGATTAAAAATATGATATAATTTTTTTTGGTGAACTATGAAAAAATATGATTATTCTAAACTTAAGGGTGATGAACAAGTTATTCATAATTGGGCACCTTTGAAGTTTCAAATTAAAGATAATTATAAGTATGTTATTGATAATAGATTATTTAAGCTTATTTCTAATATATTGTCTTTACCTATATTTATTATTTTATATATAATTGATAAAATATTTTTTGGATTTAGTATAGTAGGTAAAGAGAAGATAATTAAAGATAAAGGTTTTGTATCAATTTCTAATCATGTACATTATTTAGATTGTACTTTGATTGGAATTATTTATTATCCAAGACGTGTTCATTATCCAACTTTGGAAGAAAACTTTAAAATACCTATTGTTAGAAAATTAATACGTTTTATTGTATACAATGCCTATTCCAAAGGAAAGAAAAAAGAAGGATAAATTCTATAGTGAAGTAAAGAATTCATTTAAGAATAAATTTATTTTACATATGTATCCTGAAGCTGCGTTGTGGCCATATTATGAAAAAATAAGAGATTTTAAGTATGGTGCTTTTAAGATTGCGGTTGATTCTAATGTTGGTGTTCAACCTATTAGATTTGTATTTACAAAGTCAAAGGGTATTTATAAAATATATAAGAGAAAGAAATGTATATGTGCTGTTGTAATGGATCCTGTGTATCCAAATATGGAACTTGAATATAAAGATAGAATTGAGGATTTAAGAAATAAAGCATATGAAAGTATGAATAAGGAGAGAGATTTATGAAAGTATTGATATTATCTTGTAGTACTGGTGGTGGTCATAATTCTTGTGCCAGATATGTAGAGGAAGAATTAAAAGAAAACAATATAAACTCAGATTTTAAAAATTTTTATGATATAGTAAATACTTCTGGTAATAGAATGACTGAGAAGATATATTTGAATTCTTTAAAGGGTAATGGTAAAGCATTTAAAAATATATATAAATTAGGTGAATTATATAGTAAAAGTGGTGTTACTAGCCCAGTTATCTTGTTAACAAAATGCACGCTCGTAGGCTTTATAATTATATTAAAAATGGGTCTTTTGATTTAGTTGTAACTACTCACTTATTTCCAGCTTTAACTTTAACTGCAATTAGAAAGCATTATGATAAAAATATTAAATTTATATCAATATCTACCGATTATGAACCTTGCCCATTTATAGAAGAAACTATGCCTAATTATTTGATTATGCAAAAAGGACAAGAAGAAAGATATATTGAGAAAGGTTGTAATAAAGATATTTTATATGGTAGTGGAATACCTGTATCAAGTAGATTTGTATTTAAAGCTAAAAATATTAGAAATGAACTTGGTATAGATCCGGATGAAAAAACTATACTTGTAATGCTTGGTAGTATGGGATTTGGTAAAATTTACGAAATAATAGATGATGTGTTAAATCAAAATAAATGCAAGGTTATCGTTGTGTGTGGAAGTAATAAGAAACTATATAATGAATTAGTATCTATGAATAGAGAAAATTTAATAGTATTTGGATTTGTTAATAATGTAAATGATTTAATATATTCTTCGGATATTATTATGTCTAAACCAGGTGGACTTAGTTCTACTGAGATAACTTGTATGAGAAAGCCTTTAATACATATTTATCCAATACCTGGAATAGAAACTTATAATACAAATTTTTTTGAAAATCATGGTATGAGTTTAAAATGTAATAATAAAGATGAGATATTAGATACAGTTCACGATCTTTTAAATAATAAATATATGCAAGAGAAGATGATAAAATATCAAGAAAAGTATATTAATAATAGATCAGCTTATGACTTAGTTAAATTAATAATTGAGATGAAATAGAAATAAATTTTAATTTTTGACAAGAATATTCAAAAAAAATGAAAAATATGAGGAAAATCAAGAAAAAATGCTTGATTTTTTTGTTCTTTTAGAATATAATCTATATCGAA
>CAKOJC010000025.1 GCA_934088535.1 uncultured Bacilli bacterium
AGCTTCTTTAGAATTATAAAGAAGATAACTAGTTAATATTCCCCAAAAAGGAGCTCCACTTAAAGTAATTACTAAAATACTCAAAGAAAAACTATTTACTTTTTCATTTTTATTTTTCATAGTTTTATTTCTCCTATAGATGTTATATTAGTATTAGAATTTACTTCAATATTTATATCATTAAGATAGGTGTTCCATTTATTATCATCTTTAAAATAATTAGTATTATGTTTATATATATAGTTTCCTATACCAATTATGTCAGTGTTATTTTTCTTAATAAAGTTTAATAAATTATTAATATTATCTTCAATATATTTGTTTGTTAGATTAGTTAATTTTTCTATAGATTTTTTTTCATTTAAGTCATATTTACATTTATAATCTATAATTTTAGTTTTACTTTTATTATCTAAATATAATTTATTATTTTTAAATTTATATTTTGTTTTGATATCTTGTATTTCTATAGAAAAAGTATTATCATCACAGACTATAGTTAGCGAACTTTTATTAGCTTTATTGGTTAATATATTATAAAATATAGATTCATTTTCAGTAAGATTTATTTCTTTAGAATCTTTAAAAGTTATTAAATTAGAAAGATAAAGTACTTCTTTATCATTATTCTTAACTATATCTATTTTAGGATAAATATTATCATAACCTTTTTCAAGGGAGTAGTATGCATATTCTGAGAATTTTAATGGGGTAGATGATGAGAAAATATTTTGATTGAATTTCATCATTTTTTCTATATATATTGCTGAACTATTATTATCTTTGTATATACTTAATACTTTATCTTTGATGTTTTGATCTATTACATAAACGAAAAAATTCATTTTTGATTTAGAACTTCTAAGAAAGTAGTCTTTAAAATCTATATTATTTTTAATTATGGAGTCTGTTACTATTAAGACTTTAAGGTGTGAAATAAATACTTCTTTATTACTTAATTTTGATAATTCTGCGATTGCTTCATTTATTGATGAAGATTTAGTTGTGAATATTTCTGTGTTACTTTCTTTTTCATTAATTATTAGTTGAGCAGTAACTTCATACATATCATCTGTGTAGTCTATTACTATTCCTGTTAGGATGGCTAAGTCATTTATTTCTATGTAATCTTTGCATCCAGTAAGTGATAATATCATTATTAAAAGTATCAGTATCTTTTTCATTATTCTCCTTTATTACTATTTTGAGGTAATAGTCCTCTTTTAATTAGTTTTTTTCTTCCTTTTATATTTAGTTTTGGACTTATTGGGTACATAAATGGTTTTCCGAATGATTTAATACTACATAGATTAGTTATTATAAATATGAAACCAAATAGTACTCCAATAATTCCAAATATTGAAGATAATACCATTAAACTATATCTATAGAGTCTTATGAATGATTGAAAATCATAGTAAACAAAGAATATTGATGAAATTGCTGTTACAGCTACTACTATAACCATAATAGGTGATACTATTCCTGCACTTACTGCTGCGTCACCTAAAACTAAAGCACCTAATATTGAAAGAGATGTTCCTCTTGATGATGGGGTAAGAGCGTCTCCTTCATAAAGAAGTTCAAAAGTAAACATTAAACTGAATGCTTCGATGAGGGCTGGAAAAGGTACATTTGCTCTTTGAAGAGAAAAGTTTATAAGTAAATCAGTCGGAAGAATTTGTTGATCATAAGTAATAATAGCAAGGTATATAGATGGAGCAAATATAGTTATAAAAAGTGCTAGTATTCTTATAAATTTAACAAATTCAACGTATAAACTTTTTTGATAAATGTCTTCATCATTATGAAAGTAATCTATAAAAAATGTTGGTATAATTAAAGCATTACATGAGTTTTCTGATATTATACATATTTTACCTTCTGTAAGACCTTTAGCTATACTATCTGGTTTTTCAGTTGATTTAATAGATGGAAATGATGATTTATTTTCACCACTAATAAGACTTTTTATATAGTATGTATTTAGTACTTTATCACTTGTTATATTACTTATTTTATTTATAGTGCATTCAAGTAATTCTTTATCAACTATATCATTCATATAAAGAATGCTTACTTTAGTTTTAGTTCTTGTACCTAGTGTTAATTCTTTCATATAAAGGTTTTCATCTTTAATTCTTTTTCTAACTAGACCTATATTAGTGTTATAGTTTTCATTAAAAGCATCTTTCGGTCCTTTAATAGTAGGTTCACTAGATGGTTCATTAACACCTCTATCAATATTAGCTCTTGTTTCTAGTGCTATACATTCATCATGATAAATAATAATACTAAAACCATTAAATAAGTATTCCATTACATCTTTAGAATCAATATCTATAAAACTAATAGATGGTATATAATTCATAATATCTTTTTTAAGAGAGGTTATAAGTTCATTTTTAAGTAAACTTCGTTTAGAAATATAATCAAGAATAAATTTATTAGTAAGTGTACTTGAAGATACAGTTTGAATATTAACGATATAAATTTTATTTAAACCAAAAGAAACTTCTTTTAATTGAAGATCTGGCATATATTCTTTTTTAGATTTTAGTTTACTTATTATATCCATAATTATATTATTTACTTAATCAAAATAAAAATACTATGTTATAATTGTTTTGGTGGTAAATATGTTTTATGTAATAGGTATTTTATTTTTTATATTCTTCATGTTTTCAACACTTGTTTTTTATAAATATTTATATAAAGTTTGTGATAAATTAAAGATTAAGATTAATAAAAATATTTTATGTATTATAAGTATAGTGATATTTTATGGTAGTTTAATATTTGGTATGATGAATAAGTATGTTTCAATATTTTTAATATTTATACTTTATTTAATACTTGTATATTTAGTAGTTATGTTATTTTATAAATTCTTAAAGAAGTATAAATGGTTTATGAAAATATATTTGATAGTACCAGTTATTATTAGTTTATTAAGTATAATTTATGGGATATATAATATTTATGATATTATAAGTATTAGTTATGATATAAGTTCTAATGGCAAGTTAAATAATAAATATAAAGGAATACTTATTACTGATTTACATTATGGTCTTGCAGTTCAGGGTAAAGGTTTAGAAAATGTTGTTAATGAAATAAATGAGTTAGATCCTGATTTTGTATTTCTTGTTGGTGATATAGTTGATGAAAGTACTACATTAGATGGAATGAAGGAATGTTTTAAAATATTAGGTGGACTTAAAACTAATTATGGAATATTCTATAGTTATGGTAATCATGATGAAAATATTTATAGTAATGAAAAGAATTATAGTAAGGAAACATTAAGTAATACTATAAAAGGAAATGGTATTAATATTTTGGAAGATACTAGTTATAGAATAAATGATGAACTTACTGTTATAGGAAGAAGTAACGGATATAAAAAGAGTGTTAGTAATTTAGTTAGTGAAGTAAATAGTGATGACTATAAAATTATACTTGCTCATATACCAATAGATTATAAAAATATTAAAGATAATGGTGTTGATTTAGTACTTAGTGGACACACTCATGCTGGTCAAATATTCCCATCTAAATTATTTCAAGAAGTATTCAAAACAGCTGATATGGTTTATGGTTATGAGAAAGATGATAATTTTAATAAAGTAGTTACAGCTGGTATAGCAGGATGGGGAATTCCAATTAGAACTGATGAACATTCTGAATATGTAATTCTTAATATAAAATAAAAAAGTGTAATCTTGCGATTACATTTTTTTAATTGATTGCAAAGAATAATAGTGCTATTAAAGCTACTATATAGATTGCTATTTGTAAACTATATGTCCATATCTTTTTAGGCTTACCATCTACTATCATTTCATATACTTCTACATATGGTACTGGACTTCTTCGATACCATCCTTTTATTGTAACTTCTTTATCAAAATTTTGTTGAAGTTTAAATAATGCAAATATTTTATTAACTATATAAAGTGGTTGATTATAGTCTACGAATATAATACCTGTTTCATCTTTTATAACAAAGTCTTCATTAAATGTACATCCAGGATTACCACGTCCAATAATTGTTCCTTTTAATTCACATGGAATACATGTTACATCAGATACTTTTACTTCTCCTAGAAGATCACTTACTGTTGTTTTTTCATAATTAGTTTTGTGTCTTCTTTTAAATTTAATAAATGATAGAACTAATGTTATAAATAAGCCAACAATTAATATATATTTATTATCTTTTATAATTCCTAGTATTAATGAAGTTATAAGAGCTACTGTAGGTATTATAAGTATTATTAATTCTAATATAAAGTCATCTACATATGATTCAGGTTTTACTAAATCAAATTTTATATATGCTTCTTCATTATATTTAGGAGCTAGCGCGGAAATGGCTTCTAATCTTTTTGAAATTAATGGGTGAGTTGAGTTTATTTCATACCATTTAGCCCATGGATTCCATAATTCCCATTTCATTGCATTTTTAATTTTATCTTTTGATGCTTTTCCATTTTCAATACTGCATACTGTCATTGATTTAGATGTTTTTACATCAAATATACCAAGTGCATTATTTTTAGATACGTTGTGTTTTGTAGTTTTAGGAGTAGTACTTAAACCAAATCCAATTTTAACAAGGGCTTCAGCAAGTGATGATGGCTTTTTAGTTTCATCAACTGAGAATTTGTCAGCTTTATATTCTCTTGTTCTTGATAACCATAATATTAAGTATTGACTAACTATATACAATACATATGCAACTGCAGAAATAATTACTTTTGCTTTTGCATTATCGCTATCATCTGAATCCATACCACTTGTTGCTTCATATATAGCGTAGAATACTAAAGGTATTATTTGTACTGCTGTCATTATTAACATATCATAGTGTATTACGTGTCCAAGTTCGTGTGCTACTACAGCTTTTACTTCGTCTTCAGTAAGTAAATTAACTATACCATCAGTAAGTACTATTCTTGCATCATTTTTAAATCTACCATATGTAAATGCATTAGGTGCTCCATCATGTATAATACCAATTCTTGGATATTTCATGTTGTATTTTTTACAGGTAGTTTCAATAAATTCTTTTAAATAATCTGGTATTTTTTCATCAAATTTGGCTTTGTAAAACCATTTCATTGTTAAGTCTGTTAACCATGGAGCTATTAAAAATTGAATTATTATAATTCCAATACTAATATAAATAGCTATACCTATATCTTGACCTGTTAAATATGCTATTAATATTATTACTGCACTTAGGAGTCCATATAAACATGTTATTGTTAGTAGTGAAACTCCAATTAAACTTTTTTTCATATATCACATCCTTATCATATGGCTATGATTATGAAGTAGAAGCTTCTGGAACTAATACAGTAAAAGAAGAAGAATACAATGTAACTGGTGAAGCATCAAAAGATATTATGGAACCAAGATATTCTCTAGATGTAACAATAGAAACTAAAAAATATGAAAAAATATATGGTACTTTAATTGTTAAGTATGTTGATAAAGCAGGTAAAGAATTTGCTGAAACTATCGAAACAACTGAAATAGTTGGAACAGATTATGTAACTGTTAAAAAAGAATTTGAAGGTTATGAGTTTATTGAAGTAACTGGAGATAAAACAGAGGGTAAATATATTGACGGAACATTAACTGTTATATGTGTTTATGAATTTGTAGATGGTAAAGGTGGAGATGAAGAACCAAAGGATGTACCAAATACAGGAATAGCTGATGATAACGCTCTTGAATATATTACAATATTTAGTATGTTAACTTTAATTGGAGCAGTTGTTATTAGAAAGAAAATTGCTTAGATGAAAACCTCATTTTGAGGTTTTTTTGTTTACTTAATCTTTGCTGTGTGTTATTCTTAAAATAGAGGTGTTATAGAAAATGGAAAATAAGAAAAGTGTTAACGCAGTATTGTTAATATTACTTGTAATTGCATTATGTGCAGCAGGTGTTTTTGGTTATATGTGGTATAAAGGAAAAAATATTAATTGTCCAAAATGTGAAGAAACAAAAATTAATGATAAAAATAATGATAAAGTTGAAACTAAAAAAGTTAGTGTGGCTGATGCAGTAAATACTATATCTCAATATTTTGGTACTTATAATGGAAATAAGATAAAGATTGTTATTCCTAAGATAATTGGTGGCGGAGATAATTCTGAAAAATTAAATAAGAAAATACTAGATACTGTTGTTTCAAAAATAATACTTCCAATTGAAGAATGTGACACAGATCAAAATCCAAAGGGATGCGAAAATGGTTCTGTTGCAGATATAAATGTAAAATATAAATCACTTATAAAGAATGATACAGTTAGTATTCTAGTAGAAGTTGAATTATATCCATGGAATGCAAGTGGAGATGGAAAATTTGAATATAATTATTTCTATGATATAAAAAATGATAAAATTTTAACAGCGACAGATGCTCTTGAAAAGAATGGATATACTAATGACAAGTATTTAAAAGAAATAACAAAGTGTTATGATGAAGATTATAATGAAGTTAAATGTACTATAAATCACATTAAAGAAGAAATTAATACTGAAAATAATTGTACTTATGTTGATATTTCTAATAATAATTTAAGTATACATTTTGAAGATTTTTGTGTTTAAAATTTGACTTTATGAAATATGTATGATATATTTTTGTTGAATTTAAAGAGAAAGGAGTGGAAAAAATGAAGATTTTGAATTTAAATTTAAATGTTTTTGATGATAAGAGTTTTGATAAAGGAAGTGGGAATCTTCTATGTTTTCCACAAACTTTAAACGTTTAATATTAAATAGTTAGACTACTCTTATCTGGGTAGTCTTTTTTTGGAGGTAGTTATGAAGGATTTAAAAGAATTTAAACCTCTAATTAAGTTAATGAAAGATGAAAAGGGTAAACTTATTGTTGCGAGTATAATAGTAGTGATTTGTGGATTTTGTGAGATATTCTCAGGTTATTTGAATGGTAGGAGTGTAGAAAGTATTACAAATATGGATATTGAAAATGCTCTTACATATCTTGGACTATATTTTCTTTTAGGTATTACTACTGATGGTGTTTTGTATCTTAAAGCTAAATCAATTTTATCTAAATTAGAAAGTGTTTTAACAAGAAAATTAGAATTTTATACATATAAAAAAGCTATTAATTTACCTGCGGTGGCTTTTGAGAAAATGTCTTCTGGAGAAATTATAAGTCGTATAACAAGTGATGCAAATACATTAAGTTTTGTATTCTTAAGACTATTAAATATGGTTACGATGTTAGTTACATCATTTGTTTTACTAATATATATATTTATAAATTCTTGGTTAATTGGTTTAGAAATTGTAATAATTATAGTAATATTATATTTTGTAATAAAAAAATATAATCCTATATTGGAGAATATTCATAGAGAAAGAAAAAAAGAGCAAGATAAGTTTATATCTTTAACTAATGAGTCAATTAGAGGAATAAGAGAAATTAAAACGTTAGGTGTTAAAAATAATTTAATTAATAATGTAGTTGATATTATCAAAAAAATATTTGATAAATCATCTAAAGAAATTGATATTAAGAAAGATTTTGATATAATAACTGGTTTTATAAAAACTGTGTTAGAATGTGGTGTAATTGGTACATGTGCTGTCCTTTTATATTATCAAAAGATATCCTTGACCTTTTTAATAGCAATGACATATTATGTTTATAGATATACATCTTTAATAGAGAATATAAATGACTTAATACAAACATATCAAAGTGTAAAAGTATCTGTTTCAAGAGTTAATGATATTTTAGATAATAGGATATTTGATGATGAAAAGTTTGGTACAAAAAAATTAGAAAATGTAAAAGGGGTTATTAAGTTTGATAAAGTATCTTTTGCTTATCCAGATGAAGATGAAACATTAAATAATTTTAATTTAATAGTTGAGCCAAATAAGAAGGTTGCGATAGTTGGAGCGTCTGGTCAGGGAAAGAGTACACTCTTTAATTTATTAACTAGAATATTTGATGTAAGTGATGGAGAAATACTTATTGATGATGTTAATATTAAAGAATTAAAAGAAGATGAACTTAGAAAAAATATATCTATAATAAGACAAGAACCATTTATATTTAATAGAAGTATAAAAGAAAATTTTCTTATTGTTGATGAGAATCTTTCGTTAGATGATATACGTAAATATTGTAAAATGGCTTATTTAGATGATTATATTATGTCATTACCTAAAGGTTATGATACTATTTTAGGAGAAGGTGGTGTTAACTTATCTGGTGGTCAAAGACAAAGATTAAGTATTGCTAGAACTTTGTCTAGAAATAGTAAAATAATATTATTTGATGAAGCTACGAGTGCTCTTGATAATAATAGTCAAAATTATATTAAGAAAACAATAGATGATCTAGTAAGTGATCATACAGTTGTAATAGTTGCTCATAGACTTTCAACAATAATGGATGCTGATGTTATTCATGTTGTTGATAAGGGAAAGGTAGTAGCGACTGGTAAACATAAAGAATTGTTAAAAACATGTGAATTATATAAAAATCTATATTTAAATGAATCTTTAAATTCATAAGAGATTGTTAAAATCTCTTATTTTTTTTATCAAAATTAGATTTAAAGCATATTCTATTATAGGAGGATTGCCTATGTTTAATAATTATAAAGAGATAGTTACTAAGACTGTTATTGGAAAGGGAAAGAAAACATTTAAGAATGATTATGAGTTGACTACAGATACAGATGTTGATACTGTACTTGGATGTTGGGTAATAAATCATAGAATACATGGAAAAAAGGATGACGATTATATTAAGATAAACGGCAGCTATGATATTAATATATGGTATAGTTATGATAATAATACTAAGACTAATGTGGTAAGTAAAAAAATGTTTTATGAAGAGAAGGTTAAGGTTAAAGTACGTGAGAATGGTGACTTAAATGATAACTCAGAAATTATTATTAGAAGTCTTAAGAATCCTACATGTATAGATGTATCAAATGAAGATAAAACGATTAAATATACTATTTCTAAAGAACTTGGTATTGAAATAGTAGGAGATGCTAAAATAAGAATACCTGTTAGTAATAGTGAAGATGAGTATGATTTAATAGTAGATGAAGATGAGATAAATAATGAAATAGATAAAAGTGTTAATATAAATTATTTAGATAATAAAGACTCATAATTGACTTTTTAGAGTCTTTTTTACTATAATATAGGGTATTAATTTGAAATGGAGAAATTATGCAAAATAGTAAGTGTATTAAAGGAGTATTAGATAGATTATTAGAAGTAGATGATAGTGTATTTATTGTTCCACATATTAGACCTGATTTTGATGCGTTAGGTGCTTCTATTGGTATGGCTTTAATATGCAAAAAAAATAATAAGAAGTGTTATATTGTTATAGATGATGATTATGAAAAGTTAGAACCTGAAACTAAGAAGGTCTTAGATAGTGTTAAAGGTAATTTTGAATTTATACGTTCTAATGATTTATCTGTTTATTTGACTGATAGAAGTCTTATGATAGCGGTTGATGCTAATAAAGACTATTTACTTTGTACAAAAAGATATTTAAAAGATTTTAAGAATATTATGGTAATTGATCATCATAAGATAGATGAACATACTATTAAGACTCCTTATTTATTTGTTGATGATAAAGTATCTAGTGTATGTGAAGAGGTAGCAAGATTATTAAGTTTATATGAAGTTAAATTATCTCCTGATTATGCTAATTATTTACTTGCTGGTATAATACTTGATACTAATAAATTAAGTAAGAATACTAGTGCTAGAACATTTGAAGTAGCATCAATGCTTACTGCATCAGGAGCGGATCCAACTATAGCTAATAATATGTTTTTAGAAGATTTTGAACATGATAGAGCTATTCAAAGACTTGTTGATAATACTGATTTTCAAACATTTATGTTTGCAATAGCATCTGATTCTGAAGATAGTGGAAGAATATATGAACCTGAAGATATTGCTAAAGCAGCGGATTACTTACTTAAATACAATATTAATTGTAGTTTTGCAATGGCATATATAGATGATGAAACAATAAGTATGAGTGCTAGAAGTAAAGGACTTATAGATGTATCTAAAATAATGAGATTATTTGGTGGTGGCGGAAATGAATACTCAGCAGCTGCTAAAATAAATGGAAAAACACTTCCTGAAATAAAATCATATCTTGTAAGTATACTGCTTCCTGGAGCATTTATAGAGAATGTTGATATATCATTTGTTAATAAACAATGTATGAAACTTACTATAAAAAATAAGGCTACTAATAAGTAGTCTTTTTGCTTTTATTTGACTTATTGTATCAAATATGATATAATGTAGTAGCTTTTGGATAAAGGGGGGTTAATTATGTCAATTGCAAATGCTAGAATTATATTAGGATTTGATTTAGATACAATATTAACTATAGAAATGATAACTAAAAGATATAGAGAATTAATAAAACAATATCATCCAGATAAACATGCCAGTTCAAGTGAAACTGAACTTAAAGAATATAATCAAAAAACTATTGATATTAATAATGCTTATGATTATTTAAAACAACATATTGATAGAGTAAATAAAACTACTAAAAGTAATGATTTTGATATGGGTGATGATGTTATATTCTTTATGAATAAAGCAAGGGCCATGTCTAATTTACGTAAATATTTTGAAAGTGCTAGTGATTCTAAACTTAAAAATGATGTAGTTAATCTATATAATAAATGTAATATTGAAAATGCTACTAATAATGAAGAATTAAGAAGAGCATTAGATATGTTTTATGGTTTAATTACAGTTACTTATAGAAATGAAGAAACTAGATATCGTTTAGCTAATAAAATACCTAATTCATTTAAATATGAGTTAGATTATAATACTGATGTAGATACTTTCTTAACAAGATTAAATGGTATGAAAAAGGCAAGAAATGTATATATAAATAATGCATTAGATAAAATTGTATCAAATAATTTATATGATGAAGATTATTCATTTAGTAATTCTTTCTTAGAACTTAGAGAATATTATAAAAGTATCTTAGAAAGCTCTAATTTAACTAGTGAAGAAGAAAGAGAAATTTTTAGAACTTTTAAAACTAAAGTTAAAGGAATATCTAATTATTTTGAAAAACATAGAAAAGAATATTTTGCTTTAGTAAGAAGTGTTAGAAAAATAGACAAATCATTTGTTAGTGAAGAAGAAAATAGTGATTTAATAGAACAAATAGATTCTTCTATAATTAATAAATCATTTACTAGTACTAAGATGAAAATTGAAAAAAGAATAAATGAATATAAAAGTATTAAGTCAACTATTACTAAGTTAAAACTTACTTTAACAGCTAAATATAAAGGTTTATTATTAGTATTAAATCCTGATAAAGATAAAGATAAAATTAGTAGTGCTATTAATACTTATGAAAAGTTAATTAAATTATTAGATAGAGCTAAAACTGGTGAATTTAGTGCTGAAAATTTAAAAGTTCTTGAAAATATTTCGTTTACTGATGAAGATAAAGATAAAATATTATTATCTATGGTTACTGATGATGAATATAATATATTTATTAGTTATCCTAATGATGCAGTAAGTACTAGATATGAACCATTTATATTAGGTAATCTTGATACTGATAACTTTATTTCTTTAGGCTGTGATTCAGTGAGTGTTAAAACAAAAGAAGAAGTAAGTAAAGATACTTTATTGTTACCACTTAGTGTATTCGTTAAGAATGGTAATGTAGTAAACTTATCAAGAAGAACTAAAAATACTAAAGAAAATATATTATGTCAGTATGGAGGTTATGAATTAGTATTAAGTCAAGATTTAATTAATAATGATACATTCTATTTCTTAAGACCTAGTCAGTATAAATATGAAAGTTATGGAGATAGAGAAATGTTATTAAGCGTTCTTGAAAGTGATATTAGTAATAGATTCTTATATTATACTGATAGAATGCAAAAGAAGGGTATTAGAGAACCTAAAATTAGAACTAATAGAAAAGAAAAAGAGTAATTTAAAAATTATTCTTTTTTTGATATAATACTTATGAATGGAGTAAATATGGATCAAGAGAAAATTGGAAAATTTATTAAAGAACTTAGAAAAAATAATAATTTAACTCAAGCTGATTTAGCTCTTAAATATGGTGTTACCTATCAAGCAGTAAGTAAATGGGAAAATGGTAAAAATATACCAGATATTTCTATAATAAAACAAATGAGTAAAGATTTTAATATAAATATAGATGATATACTAGAGGGTGAAAATAAAAGTGTGATCAAAAGTAAAAGTCATAAATATTATATACCTATTATTATAGTTTTAGTTATTCTGTTATTACTTCTTGTTGGACTTATGTTTTTTCATAAAGAAAAGTTTGAATTTAAAACATTAAGTGCTTCATGTAAAGATTTTACTATATCAGGAAGTATAGCTTATAATAAAGATAAATCTTCTATATATATTTCTAATGTTAAATATTGTGGTGGAGATGATAATAATACTTATGATAGTATAGAATGTATATTATATGATTCTCATGATGATGTGATTACTAAGATAAGTGAATATAATAAGAAAGATAATGTTACTCTTGAAGAATATTTACATGAAGTAGAATTTGTAATAGATGATTATGAATCTAATTGTAAGAATTATACTAATAATCATTTATATATAGAAATACTTGCTAGTAAAGATGGTAAGACTACTACATATAAAATTCCATTATCACTTGCTAGTTGTAATAAATAACTCAACCTTAAGTTTAGTATCTAAACTTAAAATTTATAGTATTTTTTATAAAAATATATTAAAATGATAATGTAAGGATGTAGATTATGAAGAAAAAAGATAAAAAGAACAAAAAATTATATACCATTATTGGAATAGTAGTTTTAGTCTTAGCATGTAGTATCGGATTCTATAAAGTATTCACAAGTATAGAAAATAAAGAAACAGATGCTGAAAAATTCGCCAGTGAATATTCTATTGATAATGATAATGTATTTGTTTATAAAACACTTGAAGAAATAAATAAAATACTTAAAAATGGTACTGGAATTGTGTATTTGGGTTTTCCTGAATGTCCTTGGTGTAAAGGATATGTTCCTTATTTGAATGAAGTTGCTAAAAAGGCAAAATTAGATAAAATATATTATTTTAATATTTTAAAAGATAGAAAGAATAATACTGATGATTATAAGAAAACTGTTGAATTATTAAAAGATTATTTAAAATATGATGATGAAGGAAATAAGAGAATTTATGTGCCTGCTGTTATAGCTGTTAATAAAGGTAAAATTGTTGGTTTTGATGATGAAACATCTTATGATGCTAAAGGATATGAAAAACCTGAAGATTATTGGAAAAATGAAGATTTGGATGGTCTTAAGAATAGATTATCTAAAATGATTAATGATGTTTCTTTTGATTATTGTACAACTGATTGTAATAAGTAACTATTAATTTGGTTACTTTTTTGTTATTATAAAATTGAGGTGAATTATGAAATTAAAAGATAAAGTATGTGTAGTAACAGGTGGGGCTATGGGAAATGGTCTTGGAATAGTTAAAGTATTTTTAAAATATGGAGCTAAAGTATCTATTATTGATTATGATGACTCAGTAAGTGCTATAGTGGCTAAACTTAATAATGAAGGATATGATGTTATAGGTTTTCATGCTGATATAAGAGATAAATATAAAGTAAATGAAGCTATAGAGAAGACTAAAGAAATATTTGGTAATATAGATGTACTTGTTAATAATGCTGGAGTTGCTAAAATAGAAAATTTTATGGATATGAGTGATGAAGTTAGAGATTTTCATTTTGATGTTAATATAAAAGGTACTTGGAATGTAACTAAATCATGTCTTAAATATTTTAATGATAATGGTAGTATTGTTAATTTATCTAGTGTTACTGGACCTATGGTAGCTGATACTGGAGAATGTGCTTATGCAACTACTAAGGCTGCATTAATAGGGTTTACTAAAGGTCTTGCAATGGAACTGGTAAGTAGAAATATAAGAGTAAATGCTATAATGCCTGGATATATAATGACTCCTATGGTAGATGGAATAGCAAAAGATTCTAATAGTAGTGATCCAAAGAGTGTTATTGAAGGTATAAGAATAGGTATTCCAATGAAAAGACTGGGTACTATTGAAGAGTTAGGAGAACTTGCAGCATTTCTTGCAAGTGATGAATCAAGTTATATAACTGGACAAGGAATAGTAATAGATGGTGGTAGTACACTTCCTGAAACTATGAGTGTTGGAGCATAATTATTAAATAATAGTATGGAGGGTTTATGTCAAAGATTGAAAAAGAAGTTAAAATTTTAAATGTTGATGTTGAAAGTACAAGAAAAAAACTGGATGATATTGGAGCAAATTTTAAGAATAAAAAAGATCAAAAAATATATACTTACGATCTTATAGGAATAAATTTTAGATTTAATGAGGCTATATTCTTTTTAGAATCTGATAATTTATTAAGTAGAAATACTACTTTAAAAAAGTTAAAAGTAGTACTAGAGGAATTTGAAGATTTAGCAAGTGATGAAGTATTAAGTAAATGTTTTAGTGAGATGGATGTTAAATCTTTTGATGAGTTATATTCTTTAGATTCAAGAGATATACTTGATAAAATTAAATCTTCTATAACTTTAAATGAAGAAATAAATAAGATGGATGTAAATCCTAATAAATGGATAAGACTTAGAAAGAGTAATGAAAAGATAGAACTTACTGTTAAACATATTTTAAATAAAAATAAAGATAAGATTCAAAAAGTAAAAGAAGTTGAAATAGAAGTTTCCAGTTTAGAAGAAGCGAATCTTATATTAGAAAGTATTGGAGTAGTCCACAGAAACTATCAAGAAAAGATAAGATATAGTTATACATATAAGAATGCTGAAGTTGAGATAGATTTATGGCCAGGACTTGAACCTTATGTGGAAATAGAATGTGATAGTGAAGATGTAATTAATGAAATAATAGACATGTTAGTATTTAATGATAAGAGAATTGTTTCATTAAATACTGAAGAATTATATAGAGAAAAAGGTATTGATATTTTGAAGATTTCTGAATTAAAATTCTAAAAAATAGTGTTTGATTTGATTTTTTGTATCATTTGTGATATAATATGTTCAATATTAAGGGGGAAAATAAAAATGATTGATATTAAATTTAAAAATGAAAAGAGTTTATTTATTGGAGATAATGATGATGTTGCTGTAAAGGCAGAACGTGTTACTAAAAAAATAGAAAAGTATATTCGCAAAGGAAGATGTTCTAAAGCTGATAAAACTGATGATGGTTATAATTTTAACATATTAGATTATGACTATTCTTATCAAGATTATCATATAGAAGTAGGAGAACATACTAATAGTGAATATGCTCGTGAATCTGAAAGACTTTATAAACTTGCTAATACTAAAGAGATGAAAAAGAAATTTATTAAAACTGAGAAAGATATCTATACAAAACCTTCAAAGATTTTTAAGAGAAATTTTAGTGAGTTACTTGATGGTTATTCTGATCTTTTTATACTTACTTTGGGTGCATCTGCAATTTTATCACTTTTCTTGACACTTCCTGTTGGTATTTGTTTTGATTTTTCTCTACCTGTTAGTATACTTATATCTGCTTCACCTCTTATTGCTCAACTTTCAACATTTCTTGCCGGTATACCACTTGTAAATACGATTAAAGAGTTAAAGCAAAATAAAAAGTCAAATAAAAAAGATGATGAAGTACCTGAATCTGATGAAGAAGAAAAATCAACTGCTAAAAAAGTTAAAAAAGAATTAAGTCAAGAAAGAACTTTAAATGTTGTTAAAGAAAATATTCCTTTTGTTAATAGTGATTATAAAGAAGAATTAAATAAAACAAGTAAAGAAAAATTAGTTATGTCATTCTTAAAGGAAAAGTATGGAGAATTAGAAGAAAAAAGAATAGAACTTATTAATAATGGTGGTTCTAGAGATGAAATTGCTCAAGTTGTTAATGAAATGAATGCAATTGTTTATAGAACTAATTCTTTAATAACTGGTCTTAGTAAAGTAGAAATAATTTCAGAAGAAAAACCAGCAAGTCTTTTATTAAAATAATTATTATAATTTGACAAGAAATAAAATATATATTATAATTTATTCGTAAATTGTTGATTTGGAAGAGTAGATATATGATTCTTTATAGAAAGTGACTGGTTGATGGAAAGTCATAAG